>JACJYZ010000001.1 GCA_020635855.1 Flavobacteriales bacterium
AGTAACAACCAGACCAACGTTGTCGCCTGGCATTACCATTTCTACGCCTTCTGGCAGTTCGCAAGAACCGGTTACGTCAGTAGTACGGAAGTAGAACTGTGGACGGTAACCTTTGAAGAATGGAGTGTGACGACCACCTTCATCTTTACCCAGGATATACACCTCTGCACTGAACTTGGTGTGAGGGGTGATTGAACCTGGTTTAGCCAGTACCTGACCACGCTGTACGTCGTCACGTTTGGTACCACGCAGCAGAACACCACAGTTCTCACCGGCACGACCTTCGTCCAGCAGTTTGCGGAACATTTCTACGCCGGTAACAGTTGTTTTCACGGTGTCTTTCAGACCCACGATGGCAACTTCTTCACCTACTTTAACGATACCGCGCTCTACACGACCGGTTACTACAGTACCACGGCCCTGGATAGAGAATACGTCTTCGATTGGCATGATGAACGCGCCGTCGATAGCACGCTGTGGCTCAGGGATGTAAGAGTCCAGAGCTTCAACCAGTTTACGTACAGAAGAAGTACCGATTTCGTTTTCGTCCTGGCCGTTCAGAGCCATCAGAGCAGAACCTGGGATGATTGGAGTGTCATCGCCTGGGAATTCGTAGGTGGACAGCAGGTCACGCAGTTCCATCTCTACCAGTTCCAGCATTTCGTTGTATTCGTCAGTACCGAAACCACCGCAGTCATCAGCCAGCAGGTCAGCTTTGTTCAGGAACACAACAATGTAAGGTACGCCTACCTGACGGGACAGCAGGATGTGCTCACGGGTCTGTGGCATTGGGCCGTCAGTGGCACCACATACCAGGATCGCGCCGTCCATCTGGGCAGCACCGGTGATCATGTTTTTTACATAGTCAGCGTGGCCTGGGCAGTCTACGTGTGCGTAGTGACGGGTAGCTGATTCGTATTCCACGTGGGAAGTGGAGATGGTGATACCACGTGCTTTTTCTTCCGGTGCCTTGTCGATACCGTCGAAAGCAACGGCTGCGCCGCCCCAGGTCTCAGAACATACGCGGGTCAGAGCCGCGGTCAGAGTGGTTTTACCATGGTCAACGTGACCGATAGTGCCTACGTTTACGTGCGG
>JACJYZ010000003.1:600000-891551 GCA_020635855.1 Flavobacteriales bacterium
CGATGTGATCATCAACTGGCTCGCTGAAGAATTCCAGAAGAATGAAGGCCCCGATCTGCGTAAAGATCCGATGGCATTGCAACGTCTGAAGGAAGCTGCCGAAAAAGCCAAAATTGAGTTGTCAAGCGCGTCATCCACAGAAATCAACCTGCCTTACATCATGCCTGTAGACGGAATTCCCAAACACTTGGTGAAAACGTTGTCAAGGGCACAATTCGAACAACTCGCAGATGGTTTGATTCAGCGTACACTCCAGCCTTGTAAGATGGCTTTGAAGGATGCAGGCATTCCCGCCAGCGAGATCTCGGAAGTGATTTTGGTGGGTGGATCTACCCGTATTCCTGCCATTCAGGAAGTAGTGGAGAAGTTCTTCGGAAAGAAACCCTCCAAAGGTGTGAACCCAGACGAAGTGGTTGCCATCGGTGCTGCCATTCAAGGCGGTGTACTCACCGGAGAAGTAAAGGATGTGTTGTTGCTGGACGTAACACCGTTGTCGCTGGGAATCGAAACCATGGGCGGTGTGTTCACCAGGCTGATCGAAGCCAACACCACCATTCCGACAAAGAAATCAGAAACTTTCAGCACGGCAGCAGATAACCAGCCGTCGGTTGAGATTCATGTGCTGCAGGGGGAACGCCCAATGGCATCCGACAACCGTACCATCGGTAGGTTCCATTTGGCAGACATTCCGCCGGCACCGCGCGGTGTTCCCAAGATCGAGGTGACATTCGACATTGATGCGAACGGTATTCTGAACGTATCGGCCAAAGATCAGGCTACGGGCAAGTCACAACAGATCCGTATTGAAGCTTCATCCGGGTTGTCAGACAGTGAAATCGAGAAGATGAAGAAAGAAGCGGAAGCCAATGCTGCCAGTGACAATGCCAAGAAAGAAGAAGCCGAGAAAGTTAACAAAGCCGATACCATGATTTTCCAGACGGAGAAGCAACTGAAGGAATACGGTGATAAGCTTTCCGCCGGCAACAAATCAAATATCGAAGCGGCTCTTTCAACGCTGAAAGATGTGCACGGCAAGAAAGACCTGGCAGGAATTGAAGCGGCCCTTACCAAACTGGATGATGCATGGAAAGCAGCTTCCGAGGAAATGTACAAGGCCACCCAGGAAGGTGCGCAAGCATCGGCCGGAGGGAACGGTTCCCAGCAGGCAGATTCTTCACAGGACGGAGAAGTAACCGATGTGGATTTTGAAGAAGTGAAGGACGAGAACGGTAAGTAATCAAGTCATGGTTGATTTGATGAGCAGGCCCCGCCATTGGCGGGGCCTTTTTGTTTACATTTGGGGCGCATCTGGCGCTATGAAATCAGACATTGTTCGACTTCACCTGGTGGTGGTCGTTTTCGCGTTTACCGGGGTCATCGGAAAGTTGATCAGTCCGGCGGTCAATGCCCCGAATCTTGTCATGTACCGCATGTTGTTTGCGGCCCTGGGCTTGGGGGCATACCTTATCATTAAAGGTCAGCGCCTGCCTCCGGTATCGCAATGGTGGAAATTCCTGCTGGTCGGATTGCTGGTTGGCTGCCATTGGGTATTTTTCTTTCAGGCGATCAAGGTGTCCAATGTTTCAGTAACCCTGGGATGCTTCGCTTCCGCTGCATTGTTTACCTCCCTGATTGAACCATTGCTGACACGTAGCAGGTTTTCGAAGTTGGACATTGTCATGAGCATCATGGTCATGGTGGGCATCTACATGATCTTCGAATATGCATGGACGTACTGGACGGGCATCCTTTACGCGTTGGCATCTGCATTGCTGGCGGCGTTGTTCACAGTGATCAATAAGAAGTTTGTGGCAAATTCGGAAGTGCTTTCCATGAGTTTCCTGGAACTATTGGGTGGCGGTGTGATGTTGTCTGCCGTTGTTCTGTGCGGGGAAACAAAACTGGTATGGCCGGGTGGGGAAGACTTGCTTTATCTGCTGGTTCTTGCCTGGATATGCACATCATTTGCTTTTGTGATGTCCAATCTGGTGATGAAAACACTAACGGCCTTTCAGGTTTCCCTTACCATCAACCTGGAGCCTGTGTACGGAATCGTTCTGGCGGTGATGATCTTTGGCGAGTCGGAACGTATGTCGGCCGGTTTCTATACAGGGGCTTGTTTGATTCTTGCGACTGTGGTGCTGTATATGCCCCTGAAGAGGTGGACAAAAAAAAGAGGGAAATCAAAATTTCCCTCTTTCCTCGGTTGAGGTTTGTGCTTATTGCGGTTTAGGGGCTCCCGGTTGGGAAGGTTTGGTTTCCGGTGCGGTTGCCGGCGCATCATGCTGGTCTGCCTGGGCCACCTTCTTCCTTGCATTTTTCCTTGCTTTGCCCAGTGCGCTTGGTGCCTTTTCGCCTGACTTGGCACCGGGGGCAATGGTTTCCTTGTCGCCGGTCGGGGTGGCGGATGGGCTTCCTTCTTCCCGGATAATCAGGTCGTTTTTTCCATTTTTATCATTCGGGGTTGTCGGGGCGGTTTTTTCAGTGTCGGGTTTGGTATCGGTCTGGGCCATGGCTGCTCCCATCATTGTGAGAGCGAACAAGCCGGTGAAGAGAAATGCTTTCCTGTACATGGTAGAGAATTTTGTTTCTCAAACAGAGGCAAAAATGATACCAAGATTGTTGCTGTGGAAAAAACCTATCGGGCGGGCGGTAGTAGCCATCAGTTCTCCTTAAGAGACGTTGCCGCTTCATTTAATGAGATCAGTACACCGGAACGGTAGGGCAGAAGGGCTGCGGTATCAATGCCATTCTCCATGGCATACCCGAGATATGCATTTGCTTCCTTATATGTGTTGAAAGAAGGGGAACTGTATGTGGTTTGGCCATCCATCAAACCTTCTTGTTTCTGCACATCTTTCAGGTTATTGATCTTGAGCAGGTCGGCTTCCGGAATATCCCCGCTGTTGAAATTTCCCAATTGAACCCTGAAAGAAATATCGTGCCCGCTTTTTTCAGCCAGGGTAGGATCTGACTCAAACGGATTGTCTTCCGATGCTGCGGCGGAAGAATCGTTATGATCGGGTTCTATTTGCTCTTCTCCGTCGTTGTCGGGTTCATTTTCCTGGTCGGGTGATGTTTGTTGCGCGGGTTGTTCATCCCCGTCAACGGCATCTTCCTCTGCATCCATCCCGGAAGGTTTGTTAACACCGGGGCTGGTTTTTTCAGGTTGATCTTTGTGCTGTTCATTGTATTTTTTCTCCGCTTCGATGGCATCTACAATGTTGAGTTGTTTTCCATCCTTGTATGCCACGACGAAGGCTCCTTCAAATCCTTTCACCAGCATATCAATCCTATGTTTTACCGCTTCGCTGTATGCATAGAATGTGCCCGACATGTACTTGTAAAATCCATCATTGGTTTTCAGGGAATTCAGGTCATTGATGCCTTTGAAGTTATCAACCGAGATCTCGCTCCTGAAAGCGCCCAACTGCACACGGTACAACACGCGTTCAAAATTAAGCGGCGTATGGTCTCCCTTGCCTGTGTTCACCATGTGATCCACCTTGTCCAGATCGATGTTTACGTTCTGCGAGAACTCGGGCAGCCAGCGAACGACCTTGGTGTTTTCCATGCCTCCCTCTTCCAGCACCCTGCGTTTCACTTCCGCTTCTTCCGCTGTGGCGAAGGATCCCACGGTAAGGATGGTACGTCCGTTCTCATCCTTCATGCTTTTCAGGTCTTCGATGCTGAGGAACGCATCCATCATTTCATTGGGTATGCCTTCGTCAAAAGCACCCACCATGATGCGGTATTCTTCGGTAGGCGATTGTTTGTGTTTGGAAGGATCGAAACCAAAGCGTCCGGTGCTGTCGATGTATTCCATGTAAATGTTCAGGATCATCTCGGGTGTCATCAATTCACCGCGGGTATCCACCAGTGTATCGGTAAGTGTACCTGCCTGATTGTCGCGGTAGTTGGGAACGCCGTCGTTGTCATCGTCGAGGGGGCATCCGTTTTCGTTTACGGCTTCTCCTTCGGGCGTCTCCGGGCAAAGGTCACTGGCATCCTGCACACCATCCATGTCATGGTCTTCAACCTGAAGCGCATAGAAATCAACCCCTTCGTAGTAATAATCCTCGGCTGTTTTTCTCGGGTTGAAGTTATAGCTGAACCCCATGTAGGTGAACATGTAGCGGTCATTGCCTCCTCTTCCTTTCCGGTCGTCTGTACCATCCTGTGTCACGTTGTCGATAAAATCGGTCATCGTGTAATGCAGGTTGGTTCCGAGCTTGAAGTTGATTTGTTCGTTGATGTTGAATGAAACCCCGCCGCCAATGGGAAATATCAAAGAAGTTAGTGGATAATTGCCGAACCCGTCCATGTTGGCATCCCTCAGGTCGGTTTCATAGACATGGTCTTTTTGAAGAACTACGGCAGATGACGCCTTGGGATCATCTTCGGCAATGCTGCGGATGCTTCCGTCATTCCAATAATAGTACAACTGGTTGCTGGCATCATACAGGTCGCCTTTGGGACGGAAGTGCATGAAACCAATGCCCACGTTCAGGAAGGGTGTCAAAATACTGCGGTCTTTCAACAAGGGAGCAAAATCGTAGAAGCACTGTACACCTCCCGCCTGGATGTTGGTCTGAAAATTCATGTTCCGGGTCAGCGACTTTTCCGATGCGGCCAATTTCCCGGTATGGAGGAATAAACCCACCTGCAGGTTGGGCTTCAGCGATTGACGTACATCTATCTGGTATCCGGGACGGGTTTTGTAAGGTTCATTCAGCTGGTCGTAGCCCACATCACCGAAGAAGCGCATCATACCCACCTGCAAAGACACTTCGGGCTTGAATTCAATCGGGGTGGATACCTTCACATCGGTACTGTCATCGGCATGTGCCAAACCGAAGAAGGATACGAGAAAATAAAACGAAAATAAGATGCTACGCCCTGAGTGTTTCATGTAATGCTACTTACAACTTTGGGCAGGTATACGCAATTCCCTTTAAATGGTTATGCAAGCTGCGCGGGCATCCGGCGCATCAGGGAACCCATTTCTGGTTGGAGATCATCAGCGCTTCCTGCACGGTGATCCGTTTGGCTCCATTGTATGCGGTTACAAAGGGATTATGCACCTGGTTCACATTACGGAGGGTTTCTCTTTTGTTGCGGGCATCCTGGTATGCACTCAGGGCACCAACGGTATATTTGTTCCAGCCGTTGTGTTGTTCCTGATTCACCGTTTCACTGATGTTCTTTTTGTCTTTGAAATAAGACATGGAAACAGTGGTATTGCGCAGGGCCATTACCTGCACCCGGTAAATTACACCTTGTTGGGGTGCCGGGATGCCGGTTACTTTCTTTTCATCACCACCGCTGTTTTTGTTGTCCCCTGTTGGGGGGGGAGGAGTGGTTTTGGGCTGGACAGGTGGTGCAGCAGATGCTGTTTCTGTTGGCACATCCTGTTTGTTGGTATTGGTGTTGTCTGCTGCGGCTTGGTCCGGCATTTCAGTTTCAGTCGGAGCATCTGTTTCCTCGTTGCCTCCGTTGTTGTCTGCCGGGGGATTCATGGCCAGCGGAGCACCGGCAATGATCTCAGAAGTTGCAATCACATACTTTTTTGATTCTTCGTTTTCCATGAAAGTGAAGGCACCATCAATTTTGTCACCGGCATTCATCTTGGCCGGGGTTTTCACTTTGTAGGAAACGGTAAAGTGATCCTGGTCGGGCAGGTTCATCCATAGAAACTTGACATCCTGGTCAACGAAAGAAAAAATAGCGCCCTGGGTTTCGATCTGAGAGGCGCTATATCCTTTGGGAAGTGTTTCCTGAAGCTTGGCATATCCGGCAACCTGGCTTTTGGATATCTCCACGGTTACCGTGAACTCGCTGCCGGGTTGGATCTCCGTATCAGACAAACGGCGGCTGGCTTCGATTGTACCACCGCCTGAAGCCACGGCTTCACCGGTTACCGGTGGGGTGGTCAGAGAAGCAGCATCGTCAATTTTTTCCGGGTGTTCATTGACAATGGCCACCTTTTTTACGGGGACCGAAGCCATTTTTCTTTCATTGTCTTTCACGTAAGAGAAGCGACCTCCCAGGTACATTTCACCGGAGGGTACATTCTCTCCGACTTTCACTGTGTAGGACAGGGTGATGTTGGGGGTGGCGGGCATGGACATCCAGATGAACTTGACCGAATTGTCTTTGAATGTAAATGTGGCATCCGCCGTTTTTCCTGCCGTAGCGGTGAATCCCTGCGGCAGGTCTTGCTGCAATTTCGCCAGGCCTGTGAGGTCATTCTTAACGATGGTGATCTCAACGGTGAATTCCTGACCGGCCTTGATTTCCGAAGGTACGGTCTGAACGATGGTCACATCATCGGTGACCACGGAAAACATCTGGAGCAGGCTTACAAGGCTCAGGTGCAGAACTACCAGCAGGGCTTTTATCATGGCGATTCAGTTCAGTTATTGTTCAAAGAAGTAATCGATGAGCTTATAAAGGGTTTCAACCGTGAATGAAGTGGCACCTTCAAAAAATTCATCAATAACCATGGTGATTTCCTCGGATGAGATGAAGCCGTCGTTGTTTTTGTCACCGGCTCTCAGTTCAGGTGGAATGTTTGAAGAACCGGTTGTGCCCTGCAGGTTCTTTTCCGAAAGTTTCTCACGGATGGCTTCCAGCGTGCTCCTGTCCATCGCCAGTGTATCACGGCTGGTGCTTTCCTGGATCATGGCATCGGTAATGACCATGCCTTCCGCATTCACCGGTTGATTCGATTTGGAATTGGGTTCCTTATCGCGATAGTCGGGAACGCCATCCTTGTCGCTATCCACAGGACAACCTTTGCTGTCGGATTTCACTCCTTTGGGTGAGTCCGGGCAATCGTCCTTCACGTCGGGTATTCCGTCACCGTCGCTATCGGTGCGATCGATGGCGGCGAAGTCGAAGTTCTTATATTCTTCCTTGTCTTTTTTGCGCTCGTCTCTTTTCGGGTCACCTCCTCCGAAGCCGTAGTGAAGGGCAACGCTGGAACGCAGGTAGCGGTCGTTGTCGAAAAAGCCTCCACCGTCTGAATAGTCGTCGATAAAATCGGACATGACAAAATTATAGGAAGCACCGATGCGTGCGTCGAAGCGATCTCCCAGTTTCAGTTTAATGCCAAAGTGCAGGGGAATAACCAGTGCGCTGTGTTTGTACTCGCTGCCTGTGGAATCCAGTTTGGTCTCGTATGTATAATCGCGAAGAATTTCTTTGCCGGTGGTATCGGATTCATTGGTGTTGCGGATGGATCCGTCTGCCCAATAGTAATAGCGTTCATTGTTTTTATCCAACAGATCTCCCATCGGATTGAAAAAGAAATACCCGATGCCTGCCCCGAACAACGGGCTGAACTTGGCGCCCCTGTCCATGATGACATCATTGTCGAAATGGAGGGTAAGCCCCAATTGAGCCTGAAAGAAATTGGTTTCAAAATTCAGGTTACGTGTGACCGATCTTTCCTGCTTGGAAAGCTTGCCGGTAACCAATCCCAGGTCTGCACCAAGAAAATTACCGAAACGCCTTTCGCCGACAACGAACACGCCTTTGCGGAAATGGCTGAAGGAACTCCGGATGGTTTTGGTTTCCACTTTTCCGATGTCGCCATAAAAGGAGCAAAGGCCTACGCCGGCGCCCACCGACCAATTGCGGATGATGCCGGATGATGGAGGACGTACTTCCTGGGCACGTCTGTCTTCTTTCTCGGATTTGTTGTCGGAGGGAGCAGAAGAACTTTCGCCCTTGGACTGATCGGGTCCCGGGACTTCCTGGGCTGACAGGCTCGTGCACATCAAGCCGAGGGATCCTATCAACAACCAGCAGGTGAAATGTCTTCGCATACGGAGCGCTTTACGTTCATGACCTGAGGTTTCATCCGGGCTGTCGACTCACCCGTGTATCTGCCAGGCCTTCCTACAAAACTATTTTTTATTGTGTCCCGGGCGCCCGAGGAGAAGTCTATTTTTTAAACAAAATACTGTTAATAACGACCGGACGAATGAACTGATTCTAAAGATCATTCAAGGGTTTCGTGGGATGGATTCAAAACAAAAAAGGCCGGTTTGTTCCGGCCTTTTTGATGTACACTGCAGGGTGTATGTCAGAAGTTGGGTTTCAACAGATACTTCGAGTAGAAACTTGTAATGGCATTTTTGGCTTCTTCTGCGGTATCCACCGTGATGAAGAGGTCGAGGTCTTCCTTGCTGATGTTTCTTTCTTCGAGCAGGGTGTTCTTAATCCATGCGATCAATCCTTCCCAGTATTTGCGACCTACGAGAACGATCGGAAACTTACCGATCTTTTCTGTTTGGATCAGGGTCAGTGCTTCAAACAATTCATCCAGGGTGCCGAAACCGCCGGGCAACACGATGAACCCTTGTGAGTATTTCATGAACATCACCTTGCGTACGAAAAAGTAGTCGAAGTTGATGAGCTTATCGTTGTCGATGAAGTCGTTCGGCTTCTGTTCGAAAGGCAGGTCGATGTTCAGGCCGACGGAATTCCCGCCTCCTTTTTTGGCTCCTTTGTTTGCCGCTTCCATGATGCCCGGGCCACCACCGGAAACAATCCCGTATCCTTCCTGGGTAAGTTGGAAGGCGATGGTTTCAGCCAGTTGATAATAGGGATGGTCGGGCTGGGTACGTGCGGATCCGAAGATGGTCACGCAGGGACCGATCTGGGTTAGTTTTTCAAATCCTTCAACGAATTCGGCCATGATCTTGAAGATCTGCCATGAATCCGCAATCTTAACTTCATTCCAATTCTTATGGGCAAAAGCTTTTCTGATTTTATCGTCACTCATCATCTGAATTATTTGATCACCTCGTTCGGTGAAGTGTAGGGGAGTCTTTAACGGACGAGGTAGGCATTTAGTTCCTTTGCCAGGAATCCTGCCGTGAGGCTGCGGTCGTGATTCGCCAGTTTTTCGGGTGTTCCCATGAAGAGTATTTCCCCTCCTTCATGACCACCTTCCGGGCCTAAATCAATCACATAATCGGCGGTTTTGATCACATCCATGTTGTGTTCGATCACCACCACCGTATTGCCTTTGCCAACCAGTTTGTTCAGTGCTTCCAGGAGGATACGGATGTCTTCGAAATGTAAACCGGTGGTTGGTTCATCCAACAGATAAATGGTATTCCCTGTGTCTTTTCTCGACAGTTCTGCGGCCAATTTGATGCGTTGTGCTTCGCCGCCGGACAGGGTGGTGGAGGGTTGCCCGAGTTTGACATAGCCCAGTCCGACTTCCTGCAGTGCAGCAATTTTTTGCGTGATGGATGGGATGTTGGAGAAGAATTCCAGTGCGTGTTCGATGGTCATTTCCAACACGTCGCTGATGTTCTTCCCTTTATAGCGCACCTCCAGGGTTTCTTTCATGTAGCGTTTGCCCTGGCACTTGTCGCACAGCACGTACACATCCGGGAGGAGGTTCATTTCAATGGTGGAAACACCGGCGCCCATGCATTGTTCACAACGTCCACCTTTCACGTTGAAAGAGAAACGGCCCACCTTGTAGCCCCGGATACGGGCTTCCGGCAGGGATGCGAACAAATTGCGGATATCAGTAAAGACACCGGTGTATGTAGCGGGGTTGGAACGTGGCGTACGGCCAATGGGGGCCTGGTCCACATCAATAACTTTGTCAACGAACTCGAGTCCTTCCAATGCCTTGAATGGCAGCGTATCGGCATGTACACGGTAGAAATGCCTGTGCAAGGCCGGGTACAGGGTTTGGTTGATCAAAGACGATTTGCCGCTTCCCGAAACACCGGTCACACAACACAGGGTGCCGAGGGGGATCTCCAGGTTGGCATCCTTCAGGTTGTTGCCTGTTGCTCCGAGCAGTTTCAGTTTGTTTCCGTTGCCTTCTCTTCGTATGGCGGGGATAGGAATTTGCTTGTTTCCCCGGAGGTAATCCGCAGTGAGTGTATGGCTTTTTATAAAGGCATCGGGCGGTCCTTCTCCGACAATCTTCCCGCCGTGTTCACCGGCGTGAGGCCCGATGTCTACCACGTGGTCGGCAGCAAGGATCATGTCTTTGTCGTGTTCCACCACCAGAACGGAATTACCGATGTCACGCAGTTCCTTCAGGGATTCAATGAGTTTTTCATTGTCTCGTTGGTGCAATCCGATGCTGGGTTCGTCAAGGATATACAACACACCGGTCAGTTGCGCCCCGATCTGTGAAGCCAGCCGGATGCGTTGCGCTTCACCGCCGGATAAACTTCTGGCGCTTCGATCCAGTGAGAGGTAGTTGAGTCCGAGGTCGGTCAGGTATCCCAATCGTTTACGGATCTCAACCAACACTTCCTTGGCGATGGTGAGTTGTTTGCCGGTCAGTCTGTTTTCCACATCCTGGCTCCACTTATGCAGGTCTGATACCGGCAGGCGTGCCAGGTCAGCGATGTTTTTCCCGTCGACGAAAAAATACCTGGATTCTTTTTTGAGGCGGGTGCCTTCACATTGCGGGCAAGGGAATTTGCTCATGAACGACTGCGCCCATTTCTTCAGGGCTTCCGTGGATGCATCTTCGTACTGATTTTTAATAAATGAAGCGATGCCATCAAAATACATTTGATATCTCCGGCCGGTGGTTCCTGAGTCGGCCACCTGGAAAGTTTCTTCCGAACCATGCAGGATGATGTTCATGGCTTCTTCCGGGATTTTGGAAATGGGTGTATCGAGGGTGAAGTCGTACTTTTTTCCAATGGCCGTGAGTTGCCGCAACAACCAGTCGTGCTTTTTTTCCCGCAAAGGCAGGATGCCTCCTTTGAGGATACTCAGGTGCCCGGGCCCGATCACCTTGGCCGGATCCAGTTCATAGATCACGCCAAGTCCGTTGCAGTGATTGCATGCTCCGTAGGGTGAATTGAATGAAAAGGAATTGGGGGCGGGTTCATCATATGAAATGCCTGTGGTGGGGCACATCAGGTGGTGACTGAAATGACGGGATTTACCGGTAGCGGTTTCATATACCATCATGGTGCCTTTGCCATGCCGGAAGGCTGCCTGAATGGCTTCTTTGGTACGGGATTTTGATTTGCCCGAAACAGTCAGCTGGTCCATGACCATTTCAATGTCGTGGGTTTTGTAGCGGTCCACAGACATGCGCGGTTTCAGGTCGCACAATTCGCCGTCTACCATCACGCGCAGGTAACCTTGTTTTCGGATCTGTTCGAAGAGCTCGCGGTAATGTCCTTTTCTTCCTTTCACAACCGGTGCGAGCAAAAGAATTTCCTTGCCGTTGTATAATTCTGTGACCAGGTTGAGGATCTGATCATGGGTGTAGCGTACCATTTTTTCCCCGGATTCGTAGGAGATGGCTTCACCTGCCCTGGCAAAGAGCAGCCGCAGGAAATCATAGATTTCGGTAACGGTACCCACGGTGGATCGTGGGTTACGGGAAATGGTTTTTTGTTCAATGGAGATCACGGGGCTCAGTCCCTGGATCTGGTCCACATCCGGTTTTTCCAGGTTGCCGAGGAACTGCCTGGCATATGCCGAGAAGGTCTCGATATAGCGTCTTTGGCCCTCGGCGTATATGGTATCAAAAGCCAGGGATGATTTGCCGGATCCGCTCAGACCGGTGATCACCACCAGTTTTTTTCTGGGGATGACAAGGTCGATGTTTTTCAGGTTGTGGACCCTTGCGCCAAGAATTTCCAGATGTTCCATTTTCAATGCAATGAGTCAGCGAATTCCGGCAGAAAGAAAGGCTTGTTGATCGACAGTTTCTCCGGTAAGTCGAAGTAGAAAGTTTCCTTTTTGGGATTGGTGAAGGAACTGTTCTTGAGCCAGGGATTCAGGAGCTTCAACGTTTTGTATTTGATGCCGTGCAGTTTGGCAAATGCGGGCAGGCTTGCAATGGAGCTGTCCACTGCTACCTTGCGGATAGGGACGGGTGGGTACAGGTCTTCCTGCCGGATCATGTATCCGTATTGTTCCGGGGCATTGTGAATTTCTCTCAGGGCCAGCATCCGGAACAGGTAACGGGAAGTTTCATCGTTCAGGTACAGGTCGTAGTAGTTGCTGCATGACTGAAGTTCGATCTGGTTCTGGATACCTTGCATGCCTCGGTTGTAGGAGGCTGCCGCCAATGTCCAAGATCCGAACTTGTCGTGAGCTTGTTTCAGGTAAATGCAGGCTGCATGGGTGGCTTTTTCAAGGTGGTAGCGTTCATCGATGTTGTCGTTCACCTGCATGCCGTAATCAGGTGCTGTGTTTTCCAGGAATTGCCAGAAACCTGCGGCACCCATGGGAGAAACCTGGTATCGGAAACTGCTTTCCACCCAAGCCAGGTATTTGAAGTCGTCGGGTACGCCTTCTTCCTTCAGGATGGGTTCGATGATCG
The DNA here is from genome assembly GCA_020635855.1 of Flavobacteriales bacterium. Lineage (NCBI taxonomy): Bacteria > Pseudomonadati > Bacteroidota > Flavobacteriia > Flavobacteriales > Flavobacteriales bacterium. The sequence continues at coordinate 612,344 of JACJYZ010000003.1, forward strand.
GAAAGTACCGGTTGGCCATTTTCAATCCGAGCATGGTGCTGGACTGCCAGAACGTGTTCACGATGAACTCCCGTTCCAGGCGTTCCTTTACATTGAAATCATCCAATGGAACAGGCTCTCCGGCAAACGTGAGTTTCTGGGGTATTTCCGGAGGATATACCTTGTAGGTGGCATGAAATTCTTCGGCAAATGCTTTCTGTTCTTTTACCTGGTCCCTGGAGAAAATGAACAGGCGCGACGCTTCCAGCGAAATCACAACCAACGCCAGTATGACAATCCAATTTCTAGTTTTCAATGTTTGTTCCCGTCTCTTTTTTCTTTCCATCTGCCGACCTGCGAACAATCAGGAACAGCGTGAGAAATACAACTGCCATGTACCCGGATAGCAACAGGCAGGTGGTCATTGTCCAGGCCAGTTGACCTGAAACCACCAGCAGCACTAAAGTTAACGAAACAATTGAAATCGTCCAAAACACAACGGCGACTTGCCGGTCGCTGAAGCCCAGGTAAACGAGGTGATGTGTGGTATGGTCGCGGCCTCCGATAAAGGGAGATTGTTTCCTGGCAAGCCGGTTGACAATCACGGTGAAGGTATCTGTCAGAGGCAAAAGGAAGACCAGTGCGGTTAGAACAAGGCGCATCGAAACAGGGCTTGATTCTGCCTTGTAGTTCCAGAAGAATAGGATGCCTACGGCGGCAAGCAGCAATCCGAGGAACTGGCTGCCCGTGTCGCCCATGTACATGCGTGAAGGGTGCCAGTTATAATACAGGAATCCCGTGAGGGCTGAAAGGGTACCCAGCAGGATCATGGTATAGAAATGATCTTCTCTTTTCAGGATCAGCAACAGCAACAGGGTGGTGGTCAGAATCGAAAATGAAACGATTGTGGTGATGGCATCCATGTTGTCAAGCATGTTGATGGAGTTCATGATGCCTACCACCCATAGAACGGTCAGGAGGGTGTTCAATATGTGCAGGTCAAACAACCGGATGGAAATTCCCGTCCAACTAAGCAGGAAGCCGCATGCTATTTGTACGCCGAGTTTAAGCAGGGGGCGGGTATTGTAGGCGTCATCGGCGAGCCCCATCAGGAAGGCGAGGGTGGTTGCACCCAGCAATCCGAGGAACTCTTTGTTGTGCATCATGCTGTCCTGCCCGAAAAAGATATTGAAACATGCAATGGAGAGGAGGAAGATGATGAAAAAGGCGATGCCTCCGAAGGCTGGTTTTGACTGGCTGCCCCACCGTATCACGGTTTCGCTGGTGTTGCGGATACCCAGGTTCCTGGAGAATTTCAGGAACAGCCCGATGATGAGCATGGAAAACACCAGACATCCCAGGGAAAACAGGATATACAGGAGAATGGCTAAATGGGTGTCTGACATATGCCGGTAATCAGCAGTGCTTGAGTTCCTGGGTGAAAGCTTCCAGCGAAATACCTTTGGTGTCTTTTTCCGACAGAATGGGATCTGGGAAAGGCCACTGGATACCCATTCCGGGATCGTTCCAGGCCAGGGTTACTTCGGATGGTTTATGGTACGTATTGGAGCATTTATACAGAAAGTAAGTGTGGTCTTCAAGGGTTTGGAAACCGTGAGCGAACCCTTCGGGTATCATCAGGAATTTTCCGCTGCCGCCTTCGATTTCCAGGCCGAAGTGTTTGCCGAATGTGGTTGAATCCGGCCTGAGGTCAACTGCAACATCCATCACTTTTCCCTTTAATACGGTAATAAGTTTGGCCTGTGCATGCGGATCTTTTTGAAGGTGCATGCCACGCAATGTTCCTTTGCCTGCTGAATAAGACAGGTTATCTTGCCGGAATTGCAGGGTAACACCACCGGATGTGAATGTATCGGCGTTGTATGTCTCGGTGAAAAACCCCCTGTCATCTCCGAAAACCGGCATTTCAATAATCAGCAGATCCTGAATCGGTGTTTCCAGTATTTTCATGGATCATGGTCTTTTGTGTTTTCCGAAGAGCCTTTTTATGAATGAACGCTTCCGTTTTCTGCCGTCTTTATCTTCATCATAATACCCGGATCCGTACCCGTATCCGTACCCGTAATTGTTTCCATAGCCATATCCATAGCCATATCCGTGCTGGCGCGTATTGACGCCGTTCAGGATAACAGACAGTTTTCGGATGTTGTTCTCATCGATCAGTTTGTTTACGTTCTGAAGGAAGTTCCGTTTGGAGAAATTCGCCTTGAGAATGTAAATGGGATAATCGGCTTTCTGGATGTTTGTTAAACCGTCGGTAACGATTCCCACGGGAGGGTTATCGATCAGAATCACGTCGTAGCTTTGTTTCAGTTGAACAATTATATCATCCAGGCGCGGACTGATGATCAACTCCGAGGGGTTAGGGGGAATAGGTCCGGCCGTGATGAAGTCGAGGTTTTCAAGGCTGCTATGGCGTATGCAGTTTCCGATTTCATCCTTTCCTATCAACAGGGTGCTCATGCCTTTGTCGTTCACCGTATTGAAACCGAGGTGGATTTTTGGTTTTCTGAGGTCAAGATCCAGGATGATCACTTTCTTTCCTGCATAGGCGAGAATGCCACCCAGGTTGATGGTGATGAAAGTTTTTCCTTCTCCGGAAATGGTGGAGGTGACAGCGATCGACTTGGGTCCCGGTTCATTAGAGATAAACTGCAAGTTGGTTCTTGCGGTTCGGAATGCTTCGGAGATCAGTGATTTCGGTTTCTTGTCGACCAGCAACTGTGAAACCGGGATCTTTTCACTGTGTTTAGGAATCACGCCCAGCAGGGCGGCTTTGGTGTACTTGGCAACTTCCGCCACCGATGTGATTTCATTATAGGTCAGGTAGCTGAAGATGATGATTGCGATGCCCAATGCAAGGCTTGCCAGAATGGAGCCCATAATGATCAGCGGCCGGTTGGGCGAAATGGGGGAAGAAGGAATACTCGCTTCAGCCAGAATGGTGTAGTTGGAAACATAGCCTGCCCTGGAAATTTGGTATTCGGCTTTCTTTTCCAGCAATAAGGTATAGAATTTCTCATCGGTATTGAACTGTCGCTGCAACTGTTCAAGCTTGATTTCTTTGGAGGGGGTATTGTAAAAGACGCTTTCAATTTCCTTGATCTTACCGCCGATGGATTCTGTTTTGATGTTCAGACGCTGGCGTATCGAAAGAATGGTTTGTATCAGCAGGTTTTTCTGTACATCAATCTGATATTCGATGGACCTGATGCCTTCGTTGTTCGGTTTTACAGAATACAATGCTTCCTCCCGGTCAAGCAGGAGTTTGTGCAGGCGGTCTACCATCTGTGTTACGGTGGGACCGAATGATGCGCCGGCGATCAACGGAATGACATTGTACACGTTCTTCGTGTTGATCGAATCCTTGATGGCCTTTTCGAGTTCGGTGATCATGCTGACCTCCAGGTCTGCTTTCATCTTTTCTTCTTCAAGGGAGTTCAGCCTGTCCATGTACTTGATGGAAAGGTCTTCCACATCTCTGATCTTATTTTCATTTTTGAACGACCGCAGGATCTTTTCGGTGCTTTGCAAACGGGTGTATACCGTGTCCATTTGTTCTTCAATGAACCGAAGTACATTGGTGGCACTTTGTGCGGTTTTCTCAAGGTTGTATTCCGTGAATTTCCGTGCCATGGCATTGGCAATGGTTGCCGCCTTTGTGCGGTTGTAATCTTTCACCAGAATGCTGACCGTATTCGCTGCTTCGTTTTCAGGTGCGATGGTGATTTCATGTGCATACAGTTCGGCCAGTTTATCCGGGTTATGCATGATGAAGAACAGGGTGTTGTTCTCCTGCATATTTCTGAACCCCTGCAAATCGGTGATTGATACAATCATTGAACCCAGGGACGTAACCGATTCAGCACCCACCCGAATGGTATCGCGTATATCTCCTGTTAATGTGCCATGTAACAGCACCAGGGTGGAAGGTTCATCGGTAGGGTATACATATACCGGAACATCCCTTGCTTCATTCAATATGTTTTTGGTGGTGACCCGGATAGGGGAATTCATGTATTGGTCTGCAACCAGTACATCTCCCTTTGTGAAGTATTCCACTTCCAGTCCGAGATTCTTCAGTACTGACTGGCGGAATACTTCGGAGCGAAGCAGCTCCACTTCTTCTGCAACATTATCCAGTTCATTGAAGCTTTGAACATTCAGCACCCTGCTGGCTTCATTGGTTTTGTTGATCAGAACCACACTATTGGCCTGATACAGGGGGCGCTTGAAATGCAGGTAGGTATAGGATATGGCCAAGGATACCGCCAGAAAAGCAAATAACCAAATGATTTTCCTCTTCGCGATGAACAGGAAAAGCCCAAGGTCAAATTCCTCGTTGAAAACCGGGATTTTGATATCGGACATGGCGCGGTTACCTGGTAAAGATGCTGTAGATCAAAAGTGTACTTGTAATCAAGCCGATAATGGGTGTGAGCTCAGCCAGTATGGATTGACTGATTTTCAAGGTTGGATCTACATAAATAATGTCATTGGCCTGTAGCACGATTCCACCATCTTTGGTGCCATCAATCTTGGACAAGTCTACCAGAAATACCTGAGGATCGGATGGGTTCCCCCGGATCAGTTTAATCTTATGTGCTTTTCCTCTGGTGGAAATCCCTCCGGCCAATGCCAGTGCTTCCATCAGGGTGGTATTCTCATTTTCCAAAAGAATTACCCGGGCGTTGCTTCCGTTTCCGGGAAATATTGTCACCCTTCTATTGGTGATCTTGAGTACGACAAAAGGGCTGTTGTAATATACCGCATACTTATCTTCCAAAAGTTTTTCGGCCTCCCGCAATGTATAACCGCTGAGTTGTGTCCTTCCGAGGATAGGCAACTTAACCGTTCCATCGTACTCAACCAGGTAAGGGCGGTTACCCATGTTGTCAAATTGCCGCCGGTTCAGGTCGCCCCCTGAAGTGATGTCGATCAGTTTGAATCCGTCATTCGTATAGATACGAAAATCCAGTTGGTCATTGGGGGCAATCTTGTAAAGGATACCAACGGTATCAGCCGGGGTGGGATCAAACTGGTAATTGGCAGGTGTGCGCAGCATGAAACTCGGGTTCAACATGCGGCATGAGGTCAGTGAAGTAATGATGCAGAGATAGAGAATCAGTTTCCTCATCAGGTCGTGGTTGGACATTATCGACAAAAGTATCAAAATTATGGAGACACAGATAGGAGTTCATGATATAGCGCGCTCATATCCCCTGCAAGTCGCAGGTGCCCGAACTTTTCTATGCTGATTTTTCTCCCGGCGGTTCCGAACGCAGCACGCTGAGAAGCACTGGAAGCCAGTTCCTGTAAATGGCGCGCGAATTCTGGGATGTCTCCCTGGGATACAACATAACCGCTTTTGCCATGTGCAACCACATTGGCAACGCCGCCGGCTTCCGTACTGATAACAGGTTTGCAGGCAGCTTGTGCTTCGATGAGGCTCACCGGGGTGCCCTCATTCAGGGATGTGAGCACTGCAATTTCAACTCCTGCAAGTGCAACGTCTGCATCTTTCATCCAGGAAGTGAAAATAACCTGGGGCCGGGTTCCCTTAGCTGGTTTGCCTTCACACCAGGTCAGGCCCAATTCATCACACAGTTGCCGGATCGCTGATTTTGTTTCACCATCCCCAACCACAACAAAGCGCAGGTTGTTGTTGCCCGATTGAAGTGTCAGGGAAGCGACCTTTAAAAAGAAAGCATGGTTTTTTACCGGAGCCAGCCTGCCAATGATGCCAACGGCTACATCGTTTTCACCAAGGCCGTATTGTGTCCTGAACCGGTTTCGTTTTTCTTCCTGTCCTGTCATAAAACGCTCGAGGTCGAGTCCGAGAGGAATCACGCGGATTTTTTCCGGCTGACAAATCCTGTGGTCCACCGACAGTTCCTTTTTCTGGATTTCACTGATGGCAACGATGGCTGAACTTTTGCTTGCCAGGTACCTTTCGATTTGTTTAAAGAAAGCGGTTTTGGCTGGGTTGAAATAAGAGTGGAACACGTGCCCGTGGAAAGTGTGCACCACCACCGGCGTTTTGCAGGCTTGTGCGGCCATTCTTCCTAGCAGTCCGGCTTTGGATGCATGCGTGTGTACAATGTCCGGCCGGAATCGCTTGATCAGGTCACATATCTTTTTATAAGCACTCCAGTCTTTGAGTGGGTTAACTTCCCTCGACATTTCCCCGATGATCAGCGGATCAAGTCCTGCATTTTCCGCAATGAACAGGGAGCTTTCTTCGCCGGGAGCATGGGTGCCACCCACAAGCATTGTTTCAAACTCCGGAGACAGATCCCGGGTCAGGTTCACCGCATTGTAGGTGGGCCCGCCCAGGTTAAAACGATTGATGATGCGAAGGATTTTGGGCATGGGATTCCGTTCAAACGTATGCCGGCGCAGTGCGGTTTCAATCGGGGATTTCGGGTTGATATTTAGCGAGCCATTTGTATAACAGGTACAGTCCCCACACCCGTGCAGGATAGTCGCCCGCATATTTTTGGTCACATGCCTTCACCATGCGTGCCACCTCATCCGGTTTCAGCAGCGGGTAAGCAGCCAATGCATCTGCGCTCAGGGTGGTTTGAATGTCGGTGCGCATTTCGTTCCTGAGCCAGCGGGCGATGGGGATTTCAAACCCTTTTTTAGGTCTGTTGAAAATGTCCGGGGGCAGGATGGATGCAAAGCATTCCTTCAGCACGTATTTCTGTTGACCTCCCTTCATCTTGTTTTTTGCAGGCATTTGGAAAGCACAACGTACCACATCGTGATCCATGAATGGAACCCGTACCTCAAGCCCGTGAGCCATCGACATCCTGTCGGTTTTCACAAGCATGTCATAGGCCAGAACAAGGCGTACATCGGCAGCGAGCATATCGTTGAGGTCGTTTGATTCACCGTGTATGGCTGATGTCCATTTGCTGCTTCGCCGTTTGGCTTCGTCCGTTTCATGTATTTCCAATTGGTGCAGGTCCTGGTCGCTCGTGAATCCGCACCATTTCCAGTAGCGTTCCCTGCTGCTCAGTGAAAGGCCATCTATGAATTTCTGGATTTGCCGGATGCGTTCCCCTGCTTTGCTGCCGCGCCCACCGGCACCTAGCGGTGGCAGCAGTCTGAGAAACCGAAGATGTGGTCCGCTGATCCCGATGCGGCGCATGAGTTGTTCTGCTTTGTGTTTGCGGTATCCGGCGAAGAGTTCGTCACCTCCGTCGCCTGACAGGGCAACGGTCACTTCCTGCCTGGTTTTTCCTGCAAGCAGGTTCATGGCCACGGCTGAAGAGTCTGCAAAGGGTTCATCCTGGTGCTCCTGGATTTGGTAGGCGCTTTCCAGGAGGTCATTGCCGGTCACATGAAACGTCGTGTGGTCTGTTCCCAGGAAGCGGGCCGTGGCCTCCGCCTGTTCACTTTCATCCAGGTAGGGCTGGTCTTTGAAGCCCATGGTAAAGGTGCGGATGTTCCCGCCTTCCTGTTTGGCCAATGCCGTGATGATGGATGAGTCGATCCCTCCGCTCAGGAATGTGCCCAGCGGTACATCGGAAATCAGTCTGCTTCTGACCGAATATCGGATTGCATCGGCCAGGTCAGAGGAAGTGCATGTTTTTCCACTCAGGTAATCCTTTCCGGATGGTGGATCAAAATACGCATGAGATTCAAACCTGTTCCCGCGTAGCCGTGCATAGCAGCCCGGTTCCAGGTGAAGGATGCCCCGGATCATGGTTTGTGGTCCCGGCACATAGTTCAGATGAAGATAGAGGTGCAGGCTGTTCAAGTCGAGCACGCGGGGAACCGGGTACGCGAACAATGCCTTTTGTTCAGAGGCGAAGCAAAAGAAATCACTGCATTTGTAATAGAACAGCGGTTTGATGCCGAACCGGTCCCTGGCGAGGAAAAGTTCTTTTGTTTCCCGATCAAATATGGCCAATGCGAAAAAACCCCTGAAAGAATCCAGGAAAGCGGGACCCTCCAGGATGTATGCGGCAAGGATCACTTCCGTGTCGGAATGCGTTACGGGTTGAAACCCGCGGGCTGCGATTTGCTCCGCTATTTCCCGGAAATTGTAGCATTCGCCGTTGTACACGATGGTGTACCGGCCTGTGGGGTCTGAAAAAGGTTGATGTGCCGCTGCCGAGGGGTCCAGTACCGACAGGCGGCAATGTCCCATGGCCATATGTGGTGCTTCGAAATAACCCGTATGGTCAGGCCCGCGGGCTTGCAAGGTGCGGGTCGCATTTGATACCCGCTGAAGCGCTTCCTCACCCGTATCGGTAAATGCCATTATGCCTGTGATTCCGCACATGGCAGTTCCCGGTTTGGTTTATAGGTGAATGACCTCGTCGTAGGCTGCTGCTACGGCCTCCATAACGGCTTCCGACATGGTTGGATGTGGGTGAACCGATTTGATGATCTCATGGCCGGTTGCTTCCAGTTTTCTGGCAGCAACCACTTCGGCGATCATTTCAGTTACGTTGGCACCCACCATGTGTGCACCCAGCCACTCACCGTATTTGGCATCGAAAATTACTTTTACGAAGCCATCCTTGTTGCCGGCGGCGCTTGCTTTTCCGGAAGCGGAGTAAGGGAACTTTCCAACCTTGATGTCGAATCCGGCCTCCTTGGCTGCTTTTTCGGTATAGCCGACAGATGCCACTTCGGGTTGGCAATAGGTGCAACCCGGGATGTTGTTATAATCGATGGGGTCCACGTGCATGCCTGAGATCTTTTCAACGCACAGGATGCCTTCGGCGGAAGCCACGTGTGCCAGTGCCTGACCGCCTACACAGTCGCCGATGGCATAATAGCCGGGCATGTTGGTCTGGTAGAAATCATTCACGAGGATTTTGCCTTTATCGGTGGCGATCCCTACATCTTCCAGTCCCAGGTTTTCCAGGTTGGCGGCGATACCCACAGCTGAAAGCACGATGTCGCATTCCTGCACTTCCTGGCCTTTTTTGGTTTTAATGGTGACTTTGCACTGGGCGCCTTTTGTGTCCACCGATTCAACGGAAGAATCGGTCATTACATTCATGCCGATTTTCTTGAATGAACGGGCCACTTGCTTGGATACTTCTTCGTCTTCCAGGGGCAGGATGTTGGGCAGGTACTCCACGAGGGTCACCTGGGTACCCATGGTCTGGTAGAAGTAAGCGAATTCGGAGCCGATGGCACCCGAACCCACCACGATCATGGATTTGGGCTGCTTGGGAAGCGTCATGGCTTCGCGGTAACCGATGATTTTTTTGCCGTCTTGTTTGAGGTTCGGCAGTTCGCGCGAACGGGCGCCCACGGCGATCAGGATATGGTTGGCGCTATATTCGGTTGTTTTTCCGGCGCTGTCGGTCACGGCAACTTTTTTACCGGGAAGCACCTTGCCGGTACCCTGGATGTGTTCGATCTTGTTCTTTTTGAAAAGGAACTGGATGCCTTTGCTCATGCCGTCGGCAACGGTTCTGCTGCGGTTCACGATGGCGCCGAAATCCGCTTCCGCACCTTTAATCTTGATTCCGTAATCTTCGGAATGGTTGATGTATTCAAAAACCTGGGCACTTTTCAGCAAGGCTTTGGTGGGGATACAACCCCAGTTCAGGCAGATGCCTCCCAGTTCGGCGCGTTCCACCACACCCACTTTCATACCCAATTGGGAAGCGCGAATCGCCGCTACATAACCGCCGGGGCCGCTTCCTATAACCAAAAGATCATAACTCATGTCGAGGAAAATTTAAATGAAGGTCTGCGAAAATAACAGAAAAAGCAAAGATTCAAAAGATCAGGCGCAGGATACGATCATTGAGATCTCCACATTCACCCCCTTGGGAAGTCCGGCCACCGCAACGGTTTCCCTTGCCGGGAACTGGTCTTTGAAATAGGAGCCGTAGATTTCATTCACCTGTGCAAACAATCCCATGTCTGAAAGGAAGATGGAGGTTTTGATCACCTTCTCGAAATTCGTTCCGGCCTCGTTGAGGATGGCCTGGAGGTTCTTCATAACACGGTGGGTTTCGGTGGCTACATCTGCCATTTCCAGTTCGCTGGTTTCCGGGTTCAGGGCAATCTGGCCCGAAATGAAAAGAAGATCACCTGTGCGGATGGCTTGGTTGTATGGGCCGATCGGTGCGGGTGCCTGTTTGGTATTGATCACTTGCTTCATATCTATGTTAAGTTTTGAATGTTCGGTTTGAACTGCACGCCACGTTGCAGTGCCCAAAGATAGCATTTGTAGTGTTGTCCGGAAGCGATCGGTTTTTACCTCAGGATCGATTGGTCTACCCAATCCTTCCTTTTGGTGATCTTCAGGTCTTGCAGCACCGGGGCTTTTACCCTGATCGACAGGTTGTAGCTCTGGCGTGAACCGAAGGGAATATAGAAAAAGCTCATTTCCCAGCAGTGAAGGTCCCGGTTGATGGTGATGGTGGTATAAGAGAATTGGCCTTTGGTCAGGTCGTAACCTGAATAGAAGCTGGCTTTCCACTTAGGGGTAAGACTCAGGTCGCCGTTGAATGCAAGGGTTTGTTGCAGGGTTGATTCGGGGAGTTGTTTGGTGTAGTTTACGATGTAGTTCATGCGCAACGTCCAGGGTATGGAAAAATCAACCTGTCCTGCGATGGGGAAGAGTCCGGGTGAAATGCCCGGTGTGGATCCTTCCGTTTTTGCTCCTTTGTGGGACAGGCTCAGGTCGATGGATGCCCGCATGTTGACCAGCCTGGCAAGGCGTTTGTTTTCCAGGATTTCAAGACGGTTGAGGGTTCGGTTCTGGGTGTCGGTTACGTACGGACTGTATGCGCTTCCGAATGTGACGTTAAGGAAAGGCAGCGGTGTGGCACGCGCCTGGATGTTGATGGGCTGCCATTGGATGCTGTCGGCTGCCAGGTTATAGGCGGTACTGACAGACAGGTTGTCGATCAGCTTGATCTTTTTCGCCTGACCGGTGGTGTCATCAGCGGCAGGGCGCACCTTCATCTCCACGTTGTTCTGCACGCCGAAGTTGATCAGGCCGCTCTTTCCTTTGGCCGGACCGCCGAACATGCCCTGCTCATATATGGAATACACGTCATAGTTGGGGATTGTGTCTCTCTGAACGGTATTGTAATAGCCGTAACCGGGCTTGCTGAAATCCGGGCGCCAGCTCATGCCCACGGACGGTGTGGCCACGTGCCGTATGGCCTGGATCCACGCGTTCTTTCCGAAGCCCACCATTCCGTAGACCTTCGTGTTGAGTGACGTGCCCACGCCCCAGTCTCGTGCAGCCGAAAACTGTTGTACGGTTTGGGATTGCACCGTGTGCGTTTCCGGATCCCAATCCTTGTGGGTGGTTTCGAAATACCAGTACTCATTGTATTGGGCGGATTGCGACCAGGTGAAATATTTAAACACCCTGAATGAATTGCTGAGGGGGATGGAATGGCGGATGCCTTTTCGTGTGTCCCGCAGGGTGTAATGGCTCAACGGAATGGTATCTAGCAAATTGATGTCGTTCTTCATGCTCATGGTATAGCTGATGCCGGCGTTGCTGAAAAGCCCTTTTTTCCCCGCTCTGGGTTTGGGGGTCAGGCGGTTCATGGTCAGCGTGAGTTGGGGTAGCGACAATTCAACCTGGTGGGATTGCACGTTCTGGTGGTGCCGGAGGTTCAGGTTCATGTTAAACGGTGTGCCGCGAAAACTCTTTGAATAGGCGATGCTGGACGAGAAATCATTGTTGAGTGCTTCGTTGGCTTGGAGAGAATTGTTGCGGTAGTAGTCGCTGCTGGTGATGTTTACATTTGCAGAGAACTGGCTTCCGGGCAGTGCCTTGGCATCTACCGAGTGGTTCCAGCGAATGAAGAAATCGTTGCGTTCGCTGTAGTCGGGAAATTCCTTTTCTCCGAACTTAAGGCTGGAATACCCCGCCGATAGGGTACCCCTGAAGCGGTATCTCACCGCATAGTTGCTTGCAGTTCGCAATCCCCAACTTCCTAGTGAATAAACATCGCCGCGTACCTGCAGGTTGATATAGTCGTTAATGGCGAAAAAATAGCCGCCGTCGCGGAGGGAGAACCCGAGGGTTTTGGTTTCGCCGTAGGAAGGCATCAGGATGCCGGATCTTTGTTCCTTCTTGTTCGGAAACAAGCCGAACGGCAATGCCAACGGGGTTGGAACGTCTTCTATCACGAGGTAGGCAGGTCCTGTGATGATCTTGTTGTTGGGGATTACTTTCAGCTTGGAGGCATGCAGGGAAAAGTGAGGATGTTCAAGGTCGCAGGTGGTGTAATCCCCCCCGTGGATATAATACACGTCATTGGTGTCTTTTTTGACAACCTGTCCATGCACATAGCCGTCGCCCTCGCTGGTAATCACTTCATTGATCCGGCCCTTTTTGGTGGTGAAATTATAATCGATTTGCCTGGCGGTGAAATTTTCGCCATCGTCGGCAAAGACCGGTTTGACATCTTTTCCACTGCTGTCGGGTCTTGTTTCAGCATGCAGGGTATTCGTGGTCCAGTCAATCTCTATATAAGGAGCTTCCAGTTGTGTGGTTTCGTAGTTGATCTTTGCATTTCCCCAAAGCAAGATCTTTTTCCCTTCCACGTCAAACCGGATGGAATCGTTTGCACTGTATTCCACTTTTGATTTGAGGTCGCCGGTTTGGCCCTCTTTTTGCGTTTGTTGAATGGAGTCGGCAGGATGTTCGCCATCTCCCGCTGTCTGTGCAAAAGCAGAAGTTGCCGTTAAAACATACAGCAACGTTGTGAATGCGGATATGACAGCAACGCGGTTCAACTTATGAAGGAGATCGGTGGTTGGATCATTGTAAATAGTAGAGAAACTAACCTTTTATTGTGTAAAAATAATCCCAATGTTTTGATTTGGGTGTACGTTGCTGTATTAACTTGGCTTTTCGGAAACGTCTTGTGTCATGAAAAAGATCACATGTTTACTGTTGTTATTGGCGTTTGCACCGGTGTTAACATCTTTCGTGCCAAAGGGTGGGGAAGAGGGGTATAAGATCCGCACGGTGGTGATTGATCCCGGTCATGGTGGTCATGATCCCGGTTGTTCGGGTGTAAAGGCGAAGGAAAAAGATGTGGCATTGGCGCTGGCATTAAAGCTGGGCAAGCACATTGAGGAGCAGTACAAGGACATCAAGGTCATCTACACGCGCAAAGACGACCGCTTCATCGAACTTCACAGGAGGGCCGCCATTGCCAATGAGAACCATGCGGATCTCTTTATATGCATCCACCTGAACTCCGGGCCCGCCACCGCGTATGGAGCGGAAACCTATGTGATGGGTTTGCACAAGAGCGCGGCCAACCTGGAAGTGGCCAAGCGTGAGAACGCTTCCATCCTGCTTGAAGAAGGATACGAGGAACAGTACGACGGGTATGATCCCAAGTCGCCGGAAGGAAGCACCATCCTGGAATTGTTCCAGAGCGCTTACCTTGATCAGAGCCTGGCCTTCGCCACCCGGGTTCAGGACAACTACCGGGGCAAGGCCAAAATGAAAGACCGGGGCATCAAGCAGGCAGGCTTCCTGGTGTTGTACAAAACCACCATGCCCAGCGTACTGATCGAATCCGGTTTTCTGACCAACCCTTCGGAAGAAAAGTTCCTCACATCGGAAGAGGGACAGTCCAAAATCGCCGAAGGTTTGTTTACCGCTTTTTCGTCCTATAAGAAGGAGCTTGAATCCAGGTCGCCCGGCACCATCGTGGAGCAGGCCCCTGAAGATTCAACGGAAGGCGAGTCATCCAATATGGCAGATCATGAAATACGTGTGAACGGAAAGCCGGTGAATCAGGGAAGCACAGGAGAACAGCCGGCTGTGGGCGAAAGCGAAGCGGGTATCGTATTTAAAGTACAAATCGTATCTTCGGCCAACAGAATTCCAATGAGTGATCCGTCGTTCCAGAACCTTCCTGACTTGAAAGAATACAATGAAGAGGGCATCTTCAAATATGCCGCGGGCAAGGCCAGGACGTTTACAGATGCAACCGCATTGCAGAAAGACATCCGGGCAAAAGGGTTTGCGGATGCATTTGTGGTGGCATTCAGGGACGGAAAGAAAATTCCATTGAAAGATGCGCTGGATGCCCAGGGAAAATAAAGTGAACACAAAGTGAAAGTTACCAGGGAAGTAAAAATCGGGGCTGTTGTCCTAATCGGACTTGTATTGCTCGTTTGGGGGTTCAATTACCTGAAGGGAACCAATATCTTTTCCAGCAAAAGCATTTATTACGCCAAGTATGAACACATCGACGGATTGGCAGAAGCCAACCCGGTTCTGGTGAAGGGTGTGAAAGTAGGCCAGGTTTACAGCATTGAGATGGTTGACGGGCAGGATGCCCGGATCAAAGTTGGGTTTTCGATGAACAGCAAATCATTCAGGATACCTGTTGATTCAAAGGCGCGCATTGTGAGTGCCAACCTGATGGGTGACAAGTCCATCGAGGTGAATCTGGGAAGCAGCGATCAGTTCCTTGAACCGGGTGGTACCCTGAAAGGTGAGGTGGAAGAAAGCCTTTCGGAAGGCATTTCCAAAATGATGGCGCCGCTGCAAACCAAGGCCAATGAAATGATGGGGTCACTGGATTCCGTGCTTACCGTGATCCAGTATATCTTCAACGAAGGCACCCGGGAAAGTCTTAAAGAAAGTTTCGTGCGGTTAAGAAATACCATCAAGAACTTTGAAAAATCTTCCGGTCAGCTCGACAATATGCTCTCGGACCAGGACGGAAATTTCACAGTGATCATGAACAACCTGTCAAGCATCACCACCAATATCCGCAACAATAATGGTGCGTTGACCAATGCCATCAACAATTTCTCCACCATCAGTGATACCCTCGCCCGCGCCAATATTTCCAACACCATCACCAACCTGAACGGTTCGCTGGAAAAACTGGCCGTGATTTTTAATAAACTCGAGAAAGGCGAAGGCACTGCGGGTAAGTTGCTTCAGGATGAAGATTTGTACGATCAACTCACCAAAGCTTCCGCCGGTTTGGATAGCCTTGTCAGGGATTTTCACCGACATCCGCGCACATATCTGAAACCTTTCGGTAAACGAAATAACCCCAATGCGCCCTAGCGGCGTTGCTACGCATCACCCATGAGCAAACAAATCGCATTCACGATTTTCTTCCTGGCAGCCATTGGTGTATTCGGTTACACGATTTCCCGGCTCAGGCGCTTTTTCAAACTCACAAAAAAAGACTTCCCGCTGGATAACATTCCGGAACGGATCCGCCAAACCCTTCTGGTGGCATTCGGCCAGACCAAGATCCTGAGGAGACCGATGATCGGACTGATGCACGCGTTCGTTTGGTGGGGCTTCCTTGTTATCACCATAGGAACCGCGGAAATGATGGTGGATGGCCTGGTGGGTACGGAACGTTTTCTGGGTAAGATCCTCGGGCCGGTTTACACCGCCATCATGGCATCCGGTGATGTGCTTGCAGCCTTTATCGTATTCGCATGTATCTCCTTCCTTGCACGCAGGTATGTGATCAAAGTGAAGCGGTTCTCCGGCGTTGAAATGACACCAACCGCCAACCTGGATGCCACCGTTGCTTTGCTCATGATCCTTTTCCTGATGGTTTCCCTCCTGGGCATGAACATCGCCTATGTGAAACTGGCGGGCGCGGAAAAGGTGGGCGTATACCCGGTGAGTGAATCCCTGCAGGGACTGGTGGCCAATATCGGAGGCAGTACAGTGGCGAAACTTCATGAACTGAGCTGGTGGACACATATCGTGCTGGTGCTTGTGTTCATGAACATCCTCCCGTATTCCAAACACTTCCACGTATTCATGTCGGTACCCAACGTTTTCTTTACACGTCTCGGCCCGTATACCAAACTGCGTAACATGGAAAGTGTGACAAAGGAAGTAAAAGCCATGCTCGATCCTTCAGCCACCATCGAGCCCCAGGCGGCGGATGCACCCATTCCCAGGTTCGGCGTGAAAGATGTTGAAGATGTCAACTGGAAGAATTACGCCGATTCGCTCACGTGCACCCAATGTGGCAGGTGTACGTCCGTATGCCCGGCCAACACAACGGGAAAACTGCTTTCACCGAGAAAAATACTTGTGGATCTGAGGCACCGGATGAACGACAAGGGGCCCGGGCTTTCAAGGGATCCCCAGTATACCGACGGCAAAGCCCTGGTAGGAGATTACATCACCCAGGAAGAGCTGTGGGCATGCACCACCTGCAACGCGTGCGTACAGGAATGCCCTGTGAACATCGACCACGTGTCACTGATCGTTGACATGCGCAGAAGCCTTGTGATGGAGGATTCCTCCGCCCCTGAGTCGCTCGTAGCCATGTTCACCAACATTGAAAATAATGGTGCTCCATGGCAATTCTCGCCATCCGACCGGATGAGGTGGGCCGATGATCTGTTCAGCAACAAAGCGTCTTAATCATGACCGATTCCAATCAAGACAACCAACAGGCATCTGCGCCCAGGGCCATCAAGGTTCCGACCATGGCGGAAATGACTGCCGCCGGTGAGCAACCCGAAATTCTGTTTTGGGTGGGATGTGCAGGTGCATTTGACGACAGGTACAAAAAGGTGACCCGCGCATTTGTGAAAATACTGGATGCGTTGGGTGTGAAATATGCCGTGCTTGGTACAGAGGAAAGTTGTACAGGTGATCCGGCACGAAGGGCAGGGAACGAATTCCTTTTTCAGATGCAGGCGATGGGAAACATCACCGTGTTGAACGGCTACGGCATCAAAAAGATCGTAACCGCCTGCCCGCATTGCTTCAATACACTGAAGAACGAGTATCCAGATTTGGGCGGTACATATGAAGTGATTCACCATTCCACATACCTTCAGCAACTGATTGATGAGGGCAAGCTGCGTGTTTCAGACGGGAAACCGTTCAAAGGACGCCGCATCACCTTTCATGATTCGTGTTATCTCGGACGCGGTAACAACATTTATGATGCACCGCGGAATGTGCTGGAACAGTTGGATGCCGACCTGGTGGAAATGAAAAGAAGCCGCAGTCGGGGTTTGTGCTGTGGGGCGGGTGGAGCGCAGATGTTCAAAGAGGCGGAAAGGGGCGATAAGGAGGTGAATGTTGAGCGCACCGAGGAAGCACTTGCAACCGGATGCCAGATTGTGGCCACCGCTTGTCCGTTTTGCATGACAATGATGGAAGATGGGACCAAGCACTTTAACAAGGAAGACCAGGTGAAGGTTTATGACCTCGCCGAACTGATCGCTACTGCCAATGACCTTTGATTCGCAAAATACCGACCACCTGCCCGGCAATGCAAGGGTATGGATCTTCCAGGCGGGTCGCGCACTTTCCGCTGATGAGCAAAGCCGGGTAGACGAATGGGTAGGAGCGTTCCTTCGCCAATGGGATAGCCATGGCGCCAAAATGGATGCAGCTTACCTGGTGATTCATGACCGGTTCCTGATTTTATTTGCGGATGAATCTTCCGTGCAAGCAAGCGGTTGTTCCATTGATAAGATCTTTGCGGTTGTGCAAAAGGCCGGGGTGGAACTGGGGGTTGATTTCCTGGATAAAAAGCAGATCGCTTATCGTGACGTGGAGGGACAGGTAACCAGCAAACCCATGTCGGAGTTTCGCAAAATGCTTGAAGCCGGCGATCTGGGCCCGGATACCATTGTGTTCAACAACCTGGTGAATACCAAAGATGAATTCCTGAAATCCTGGGAGGTGCCGATGCGTGAAAGCTGGCATGCCCAATGGCTGGAAGGTGTGCGGTAAAGGTTATTGATTGCTCAACGCCTTCGCTTCGGTAACCGGGATGTACACCCCTTTGTCGAAAGCAATGACAAAAGCACCGTTCACACCGTTGTTTTTTGCCAGCTGGCCCCTTTGAACGGATGCTTCCGAGAATTTTTTGTAGTTACCGACGTAGTACTTGTACCAACCATTCGCATGTACAACAGAGATCTTATCGGCACTGATGTTGTACTTGTTGCTGAAGACGCTTGTTGAGATTTTGCTCTTTGAAGCGCCGATCTGAACCCCGTAGGTGATGATGTGTTCGGCGGTGGCTTTGTTGGGAGCAGGTGCCGGACGAACAGTTTCTTCCTCTGCGGGGGGCGCTTCATCATCATCGGTAGCTGTCTCCGTGCTTTGTGCGGCTTCCTTCGCTGCGGCTTCTTCCGCTTTCCTTTTTGCCTCTGCCTCTGCTTTGTCTTTCTCCGCCTTTAGTTGGGCCGCCGCTTCCTTTTCTTTTCTTGCCTTGGCTTCCTCCTCTGCAGCTTTGTGTGCCGCTTCTTCATCGGCTTTGCGTTTGGCTTCGGCCTTTGCTTCCTCTTCCGCTTTTTTTGCTTCAGTCTGTCTGGCTGCTTCCTTTTCCTCTGCAGCTTGATGCGCAGCTGCCTCTTCCGCCTTACGTTTGGCTTCGGCTTCGGCCTGTTCTTTTTCCGCTTTCACCCGGGCTTCCTCTTCTGCTTTTTTGGCGGCATCCTTTTCGGCCTTGTGTTTGTCTGCTTTGTCTTCTTTTGGTTTTTCTGCTTCCTCTTTTGCCTGGTCACCCGCATCTGCGGTCACCGTTTCCTGTGACGTTGTTGCCGCACTTTCTTCGGGATCAGGTGCCGTTGTTTTGACCTCCTTCAGACCTTGGTTGGTGCTGATGAGGGTACGTGTTTCTTTGCTGTCTCCTTCGCCGCTGATGCTCAGGATATCGGTTTTCACATCGGCGGTTTCAATCAGGATTCTTGCAGGAGGTATATCTGCATTGCGTTTTTCTCCCCCCACCATGTAAGAGAACTTACCGTTGATGGAGAAGGAGCCACCTTCCGCGTCACGGGTGATGAGTTCATATTTGACAGTGAAGTCCGGTTGATCGGGGAGGGCCAGCCAGATGATTTTAACCATCCTGTCGTCCTGGGAGAAGGTGCCTTTGGCTACATCGATGGGTTTTGCTTCCAGTCCTTTCGGCAGCATTTGCTGGATTTTTCCGATCCCGGAAATGTATCCCTTGTTGATGGTGATGGTTACGACAACCTTTTTTCCCGCATCAATTTTCGAATCCGAAAAGGATTGACTGATCTTCACATTCTGCGCACATGCATGGGCAACGATTGCTGATAAAAAGACGATGCTCCATGCGATCTTCATAACACTCTTCATAGGGAGAACGCTGGTTTTATTCACCGAGCAACTTTTTGACTTTGCTCGCTGACAGGTATTGTCCGTGCTGGTCGCCAACCACCAGTGCGGTTTTTACATATTTTTTTCCGGCCATTTCACGCTTGTAGGCGTTGGCTTCTTTGTAGCTCTGAAATTGCCCGATGGCATATATTCTCTTTGTCCGGTCCTTGATTACGTATATGTCTTCATCAATTTTATTCTTCTTCTTGTATTTTTCGAGGTCAATTTCCTTTGTGTCCGTGAAGATTTGCAGACGGTAATATACTTCCGGCTTTTCTTCCACAGGTTTCTCTTCCTCACTGGATCCGACGGTGCTGACACCGGCAGCTTCGCGGATCTCGGCAGCCGAGGTGGCTGTGTTGTCAGCGGAGTCGCTGGGTAGGATGGTTCGGATCTCGTCTCCGTCGCCTTCTCCTTTGATGGTAATAACGTTTCCACCCAGTTCCTTACCAATTACAACCCTTTCGGCGGGAATATTTACCAGCTTCATCTGGTCATCTTCAAAATAGGAGAAGCGTCCTGAAATGGAATAGGAGCCTGTTGCATCTTCGGAGGTTTCAACCTCAAACGAAACGTAGAATTCATTGGGTACCGGGAGGTTTTTCCAGCTGATGGTGGCCATGCGATTCTCAAAACTGAATATACCGCCTTCGGTTTCGATTTCATTGGCAGTAAATCCTTCGGGAAGGAGTGTGGTAACCTTGCCTTTGACCTCCATTTCACCTTTGACAATATGAACAGTGATGGTGAAGGTTTCACCTGGGTCAATCAGGTTGGGTTCAAAGGAATAGCTGGCGTGAACGGATCCGGCTTCGGTGTCGGCAAATGCACCGGAGCATGAAAGGGCCATGAACAGAATCAAAAGTCGAAAATGTTTCATCTCAACGAAATTAGGGGGCACCAAATCAAAAATTGTGAACTACCGCATGGCTAATTCGGACGAATGGCATACCGCAAATGGGTACTCCGCCTTCACTCTTAAGAGCAAATGTAATCTTTTTTTGGATGCGAGGGTAGCCCCTGGGACGGGTTTAAGACGATTGGGTAGCGCCTTCGGTGAGCATCAGGAGTGATTGCAGTCCGGCCTGGATGGAAGTGGTGGGTTTATAATTCACGGCTTCGAATAATTTCTGTGAACTGCCAAGGCGTCTCTCTATTTCGAAATCGTAGCGTTTCTGAGGCGCTTTGATGAAGGTGATTTCCGAATTGGACAGGGTCAGGGATTTGATCTCTTCTGCCAGTTCCCTGATCGAGATTTCGTCTTCATTGGCGATGTTGAAGATCTCAGATCCTTTGACTTTTCCAGCCAATCGGATCACCGCCTCCACCGTGTCATCAATGAAGGTGAAATCCCGTGTTTGTTGTCCGTCTCCAAATACAGTTATTGGACGATGACGCAGCGCCTGATCAATGAAACGCGGGATCACCATGCGGGTATCCTGCTTTTCTCCATATACGTTGAAAAACCGCAGGCTGATGGAGTTCAATCCTTTTTCCTCAAAGAGTGCGGCGAGGTAGATCTCGTTGTACCTTTTGGCGATGGCATAGCTGGTGCGTGGATCCAACTGGATGTTTTCTGTCACACTTTTTTCTATGGCCGAATGACCGTATACACCGCTGGTGGAGGCATATATCACCTTTTCTGCGCCAATTTCAATGGCCACTTTAGCAACATTTTGCATACCGATGCATTCTGTTTCCATGGTTTCCACCGGGTTATCTGCTACCACGTCTACGCCCAGGATGGCTGCGAAATGAAATATCTGATCACATCTTTTGCTCAATCTGCGCATGGCATCGATATCCCTGACATCCGCCTGTTCAAAATGCACCGCTTTCAGAATTTCCGGATCCAGTTTATTGCCACGAAGCAGGATGTCGGCAACCACAACTTCATTTCCATCTTCCACCAGTCGCTTGACCAAGTGGCTTCCGATAAATCCAGCACCTCCGGTAACAAAAATTTTTTTCATGCGCGGTTTTTCTAAGAATGGACGGATTTTTTTACGGACACAAACATATAAAGTTTTGGTAAATCCGATACCCTGGTGGTCATTTCACCACAAAGGAAGTATTTTTTAACTAAGGGTGATTAGATTTGTACCCCAATTCAGGGCCGAATGACCATGTCCATCTCCATCAGTTTGATTACGGTTTGCAGGAATAATAGCGACACCATTGCAGAAAGCCTCGCAAGTGTGAATGCTCAGACCTATGAAAACCTGCAATACATTGTTGTGGATGGTTGTTCAACCGACGGTACATGCGAGATCATCCGTAAACAAGGGGTGAGGGTATCCCAACTCATATCCGAAGAAGACAATGGAATCTATGACGCCATTAACAAAGGGCTTTCCATGGCACAAGGTGATGTCATTGGTTTGCTACACGCAGATGACATGCTGGCACATGCAAGCGTGCTTGAAGACGTGGCAAGAGGATTCCAAACATCTGATTGTGATGCCTTGTACGGCGACCTGGTGTATGTAAATCGCACCGACGCCAATCAGGTGGTGCGGTATTGGAAATCGGGTGTTTATGTTCAGGATATGTTTCGCAAGGGATGGATGCCGCCACATCCTACTTTTTATATCAAAAAGGAATGGATTGAGCGCTATGGTGCCTACGATTTGCGTTTCCGCACGTCGGCTGACTATGAATTCATGTTGCGGATGGTACACAAGCATGGGGCGAAGTTGCACTATATTCCGGAGGTTATGGTGAAAATGCGCGTGGGAGGACAAAGCAATGAAAACATAGGTAACCGTTTGCGGGCGAATCGGGAAGATCGTATGGCTTGGCGCGTGAACGGCTTGCGTCCGGGGCCCCTTACATTGATTCGCAAACCCCTGTCCAAGTTAAGGCAGTTTCTTTTGCGTGGCACTTCCTGAAGCCGGTTCTCCTTTTTTGGTATAAAAAAACCCTTGTGCAAAATGCGCAAGGGTTTCTATGATTAAATATGTCGGTTATCGGCGGTACTTCGGGCGACTTCCGAAGCGATGATTGCTGTGTCTACCTTTCTTGGTTGAGAACATTTTACCAAGGCCAAAGCTGGAAGAACTTCTGCGTGCCGGCATGGCATAACCAACCTTCAGCACACCGAAGAAGTAACTATCGTTGTGTTTCGGGTCTCCTCTTTTGTCGCCGGGTTCGTAATAGGTTTCGGTTAAAGGATCATCCGTTCCGTCAATGGCAATGCGCTCTGCCGTGCGGTTAGCCAGTTCGGCAGCCGTCGAAGATAAAAGGCTGGGATCGACATACGTTGTGCTGATATCATCAAGGTAATCGGTAAATGTTTTTCTAAGTCCCAGTTCAACCCCTATGCGAAGATTTCGGTTGATGGTGCTGTAGTATCCGAGTCCCATGGGAATAATCATCGCAAAACGACTGTACTTGTCTCTGCCGTCTACAACACCCTGCCCTTCGGTTCCCAGTGGTTGCAGGGCATACCATATATTGTTGAGTTGTGCTTTGGGGTTGAAGTAGATTCCTCCCACACCCAGAAAAGTGTAAAAACTAACGTCAATTCGCGTGCGACCTCTTGTCTTGGTAAGCAAGTAACTGTGTCCGTAACGCTTGAATTTGAAGAAGGTGAATTCGCCTTGGGTGGAAACTTCAGTAATGCCGGTACGAAAGTGCAGGTTTCTGTACCGGCGTCCAAAGTTGGTTGAGTTGCTGTCGGCATTGGTAATTCTTCCGTACATCAAATTCATACTCATTCCGAATACCGGACTCATGCGAAAGCGAACATGCCCACCCACTTCATATCGGGTAGATTTAATTTTGAGATCGCCAATGAATCCTTGGCGGGCCTTTTCCTTTCCACCAATTTCGCCAAGGTAATTGCTCACACCAAGCGAGAAAGAATAATCCACCTGCTTTTGAGCAGATACAGTGAGATAACAGAAAGCAAGGAGGATTGCGGGCAAAAATTTTCTCATGGATGACATGTTTCGAGACAAAAGTAGGAATTTATGTCATTTATGTAGTTACCATTCCGAAGTTTCTTTAATTTGTATGCGGACATGTTGTACGAAGTTGTGATCGTTAGGGTTACGCCATGAATGAAGCTACAAACAGGTTGGTAAAATTGTTCGGAATCACATACCCTGTGGTTCAGGCCGGCATGATCTGGTGCAGTGGCTGGGAACTGGCTTCAGCAGTGAGCGCAGCAGGTGGATTGGGGTTGATCGGCGCAGGGTCGATGTACCCCGATGTTTTAGGCACGCATATCAGGAAATGCAGGGCATTTACACACCGGCCGTTCGGTGTGAATATCCCCCTGCTTTATCCGCAAATTTCCGATTTGATTGAGGTGGTTATTAAAGAAAAGGTCCCCATTGTTTTTACCTCAGCAGGAAACCCCGCAACATGGACTTCAAAACTAAAGGATTCAGGGATTACCGTGGTGCACGTGGTTGCCAACCTGAAATTCGCCCGAAAAGCGGTGGAAGCAGGTGTGGATGCGATTGTGGGTGAGGGATTCGAAGCTGGCGGTCACAATGGCCGCGAAGAAACAACCACCCTGTGTCTGATTCCCATGTTGAAGGAGGTTGTAGACATCCCTTTGATAGCTGCAGGTGGGATCGGTGGCGGGAGGGCCATGCTGGCGGCCATGGCGCTGGGAGCGGATGGCGTTCAGATCGGAAGCAGGTTCGTGGCATCTGCCGAATCATCTGCTCACCTGAACTTCAAGCAAAAGGTCGTGGATGCCGGAGATGGCGACACCAGACTTACATTGAAGGAACTGGCGCCGGTAAGGTTGTTGCGCAATAAATTTTTTGAAGACATTGAAGCCGCCTATCAGCGTGGTGCAGGTAAGGATGACCTGAAACAGCTGCTGGGTCAGCGCAGGTCAAAGAAAGGTATGTTTGAAGGTGAATTGGATGAAGGCGAATTGGAAATCGGTCAGGTATCGGCCCTCATCCATGATATACGTCCGGCAGCGGACATCCTCCATGGCCTGATCCGTGAATTCGATGAAGCCCGAAAAGAAATCAAACTTGATCCCAAGTATCAATTCTCATGATTGCATTTGAAAAGTTCAGACTTAACAACGGCCTGCGCATACTTGTGCATCCCGATCCAAGCACGCACCTGGCGGCAGTGAATATATTGTACGATGTGGGAGCCAGGGACGAAAACCCCGATCGTACCGGTTTTGCTCACCTTTTCGAACACCTGATGTTCGAGGGGTCGGAGAACATACGTCACTATGATCGCGCCCTCGAAGTGGCAGGAGGCACCAACAACGCTTTTACCAATAACGACATCACCAACTACTACCTGAGTCTCCCGGCAAT
Organism: Flavobacteriales bacterium; assembly: GCA_020635855.1. Classification (NCBI taxonomy): domain Bacteria; kingdom Pseudomonadati; phylum Bacteroidota; class Flavobacteriia; order Flavobacteriales; species Flavobacteriales bacterium. Next base: position 636,770 of record JACJYZ010000003.1, read on the forward strand.
GAACCTGGAAACCGCTTTCTGGCTGGAATCCGATCGCATGAAGGCTTTGCACTTTTCCGAGGAGAAACTTGCTGTGCAGAAGAACGTGGTGGTGGAAGAGTTCAAGCAACGTTATCTGAACCAGCCATATGCCGACGCCTGGCTACAGATTCGCCCGCTGGCATATACTTCGCACCCTTACCAATGGCCAACCATCGGAAAAAGCATTGCTCACATAGAGGATGCCACGTTGGATGAGGTGAAGTCCTTTTTCTACAAACACTACCGCCCACGCAATGCCATCATGGTGGTGGCAGGCGCCATTGAACCTGATGAGGTGTTCCGGTTAACTGAGAAATGGTTCGGTGATATCCCCTCAGGTGACCCATACGTGAGAAACCTTCCCCGGGAGCCGGCCCAGGATCAACGCCGCGAATTGGTGTTGGAAAGGGATGTGCCCTACGATGCGATTTACATGGCCTGGAAGATGCCTCCCCGAACGTCAGCTGGCTACTACCGCGGTGATCTGATTACCGATTTGCTTTCATCCGGACATTCTTCGCGTTTGTATGTGACACTTGTTCGCGAGAAGAAGTTGTTCTCCGATATTCAGGCATACACAACGGGTGAGATGGACGGTGGCCTGCTGATGATTTCCGGAAAGTTGAAACAGGATGTTTCCATTGAGCAGGGTGAGAAGGCCATCTGGGAAGTGTTGAATGGTTTGAAGTTGGCACCGGTGGATGCAGCTGCACTCGACCGGGTGAAAAACCGGGTTGAATCCATTTTTAGCTTTGGGCAGATGGATGTTGTCAACAGGGCCATGGAACTGGCATTGTTCGAATGGATGGGTGACGGCGCATACCTCAACCAGGAATTGAAAAAATATTTTGACGTTACCCCCGAACAAATCCGGGAAGAGGCAGAAAGCCTGTTGACGGAACATACGGTATCGGTGATTCATTACAAATCAAAACAGACATCATGAGCATAGACAGAACAACGATGCCCTCATTCACCGAAGTGAAAGGGATCGAACTGCTACCTATGGAGCGGCCGGGAGATGTAGGTGCATGGCCCGTGTATGCGCTCAATGCCGGTTTACAGGACGTGGTGCGCATTGACCTGGCGTTTTATCTGACCGGCGGAAGTCGCGCTGCTTTCATGGCCGATCGTGCGGCCAATGCCATGCTCAGAGATGGTACAAAGTCGCGCAGTTTTCTGGAGATGGCTGAAATACTTGATGGTTATGGCAGTCACCTCGGATTGCACACGGAAGGCAACCATGCCTTTGTAACGTTGTATGCACTGAACCGCAACCTGGCTCATGTGATCCCCGTGCTGCGTGACCTGGTGATGAATGCAACCTATCCGCAGGACCCGTTTGATGTTTACAGAAGTAACCAGGTGCAAACCATTCGGGTGAACCAGAAGAAGGTGGCCAAATGTGCACGGGAAAGGTTCCTTGATCAGCTATTCGGTGATCAGCATATGTATGGGTTCACGCCCGTGGAAGAAGATGTAAATGCCTTGAAAAGAGAAGATGTGCTGAAGGCACATGCACGCGTGTATGGCGCCCTTGGGCATTACGCTTTTGTCGCAGGTAAGCTTCCGGATACGCTGGGAGAACAGATGCGTGAACTGTTGGCCGACATACGGGTGGCAGAAAAAATGCCTGACCTGTCCGTACCCGCAGGAGCAGATCAACCTGACCGGGTGTTTATTCCTGTGGAAGGGTCTGTGCAGGCGGCCATACGAATCGGGAAACGAACGGTAAGCAAAATTCATCCCGATTATCCGGGCTTGCAGGTGTTGAACACCATCCTGGGAGGGTATTTCGGATCCAGGCTGATGACCAATATACGGGAAGATAAAGGTTATACCTACGGCATTAGTTCCGGTGTGGCATCCCTGCCCGATGCCGGTTATTTTTTCATTGCTACCGAAGTGGGAGGGGAAGTGTGCGGAAAAGCGATCAGGGAAATCAACCATGAACTGGATCGGCTTCGAACGGAACCAATCCCCGCAGAAGAACTGGATCTTGTTCGCAATTACCTGTTGGGTTCTTTGATGCGCAGTGCCGATGGACCTTTCGGGCAGGCGGATATGTACAAGGGGTTGCTGCATTATGGCCTGGATATCCGTTACCTGGAAAACCTTGTGGAAACGATTCGCGTTATTACGCCACAACAATTGCGTGATCTGGCGTTGAAATATCTGGATCCTTCAACCATGCACCAGGTGGTGGCCGGACCTGAAGGATGCATGGATTAAACCGTTTGAAACAGTGGATTCAAATAGCGTTGTGCCTGCTGGTCATGCCCCTGGCATCAACAGCACAAACACAGGAGGCTGTGCTTCACTGTATATCGGTGAATGCGAGCGGCTCGGCAACTCTTACGTGGACAGCACCCACCGATACATGCAGTGGTTTCGACCGGTATGATGTGTACGGTGCCGCTGCGCAAACCGGACCGTATTCGTTGCTGGCGCAAATCAATGATCCGGTACAGCTGAGTTATACTGATGGTGGAGCAAATGCCCAGAACGGATCCAGGTTTTATTATGTGCAAACGGTTTCCGCCTGTGGTTCCTTTTTATCGGATACCCTCAGTAGCATGTATCTGAAACTTAGCAATACCGGCGGATCCATTGCCGGTCTCAGCTGGAATGAGGTTCGTGTTCCGCTGCCCGTTACCGCCGTATTGCCATATCGGATATACCGGGAATATCCTCCGGGAAACTGGATGCTGGTTGGTACCTCTTCATCTCCTTCATTTAAAGATACGATCTCCATTTGCAACGCACAGGTCAACTACCGGGTTGAGTTGTCGGACAACAGCGGTTGTATATCTGTTTCTTCCGTTGACGGCGATGTTTTCAAAGACGTAAGCAGTCCGTCAATCCGGCAGCTGGATTCAGTCAGCGTGGATACATTAACCGGGAACCCAATATTGGGTTGGATCGGGAGTACGGAAAAAGACGCCGCCGGCTACCTCATCTATCAGTTTAAGGACGGATACTGGCAGCCGGTGGATACCATCTGGAGTGCAGATTCCACCTTTTACATGTTGAACGATACCACCTCCGGGTCTACACGGTTCAGGATTGCTGCCTTTGATAGTTGTTTCAATGTAAGTCCGTTCGGGGATGAACACCGGACCATGTACCTGTCGGCAACCTATGACCCCTGTGCACGAACCGCTTTGCTTGAATGGAATCCGTATATCAGTTGGAAAGACAGCGTCTCCCGTTATGACCTGTATGTAATGGCGGATGGTGGGGCGGCCTCGTTCCTCGCTTCGGTAACGGGAACGCAATATCTGGACACCGGACTTACGGCCTATTCCAACTATTGCTACCTCGTGCGCGCCGTGAGTGGAACCGGTACGAAAACGTCCACATCCAACAAGGCTTGTGTAACAGCCAATTCACCGCTTCAGCCGATGTTCGGCTATGTCACTACCGCTTCTGTGAATGGAAGTCAGGTGGATGTGAGGTTTTATGTGGATACAGCGGCAAGCGTGCAAGCATACCGTGTTTTGAGGTCTGACAGTCCTGGCGGAACATACACGACCGTTGCAACATTGCCCGTGACCACATCTCCGCTGATGACATACAGTGATGCGGATGTTGATGTGGCATCGGAAAGATACGCATACAAGCTTGAAGTGATCGACAGTTGCGGTATGTCGGCACTGACCTCCTCCAATTACGGTTACCCCATTCTGTGCAGTGTTGTGTCCGACTACAACTTTACAAACATGGTGAGTTGGACGGCATATGAGGATTGGCCCTCGGGCGTCGTAACGTATGGCATTTACCGTTCGGATGCGTTCAATGTGATTCCGGTACTGGTTGCTACGGTTGCAGGCGGAACATACAGCTATGCAGATGATGTGTCTGCATTGTATACCGGAGACGGGGCGTTCTGCTATACAATCGTGGCACAACCTGCAGCGGGTTATCCATGGCCTGTGGCTGATTCAAGTATGTCCAATACCGTGTGTGCCTACCAACTGCCGCGGTTGTTTATTCCGAATGCATTTACACCGAACAACGATCAGGTGAATGATGTGTTTTCGCCGGTCAGCATTTTCATTGACCCCCTGGAATATTCATTCATCGCTTTGAACCGGTGGGGGTTTGTGGTGTATGAAACCGATGACCCCAAGGCAGGGTGGGACGGTACTTACAAGGGGCATGACCAGCCCGTGGGTGTATATGTCTATTATGTGCGTATCAAGACCGTTGACGGACGGGCTTTCGAAAAACGCGGTACATTCAACCTAATCAGGTAGGTTGCTGCATTATTTTCTGACCAGTCTTTCGCGTACCACCTCCTCCAGTGTTTTGTGTTCGATTTTACTTTCGATCCAGGCCAGAAGATCAAAATAATCCAGGATGGTGCGTTCGTAGGGATTGGTCAGGTTCTCTTTCATTTGCTTGAACAATGCAGGCCATAACTTGTCGCGTTGGTCTTCATGTTCAGCAAGTTTTTCCAGGTATTTCAATAGGATAATCTCGGTGTTGAATAGCTTTTTCTTTCGTTTGAGGTAACTCTTTGTTGAGCGGATGTTGTGGTCCAGGATCATTTCATTGCCCTGTTCATAGTGGAAGATAAGGTTCAGGATTCGTGTGAAACACAAAATATCTTCCCTTAGTTTCTGCGACAGGATGTGATTGATCCAATGCAAGGTTTGCTTGCGGTTTCCCGCCTGCCAGTAAAAGAATGCAAGAAAGAACCCGATCACCAGTTCCTGTTCTTTGCTGAGCGGACGCTGTTTGGTGGAAAGGGCAGAGCTGACTTCCTGTACCAGGGTTGCTCCCTTCTCAAACTGTCCGGTAAGTCTGAAATAGTTCAATTCCAGACGAACACACAGTGAATAGGTTCGCACCTCCATGTCGCGTGTGAGTTTTCTGAGACCGGGCAAATAGGCCTTCAACTGACCCAGGGTGTGATGGGCCTCATCAAACCGTTTCAACCGCAAACACGCGATGATGAAATAACTGAGGGCATTCACGTGTACGCGCACATCCTGTACCAACAGCTGGGGATAGGAAGTGACGAACTGAAGAAGTTTTCGGGAGTATTCATAGTCCTTTTCCAGGTTGCCATGGGCATAATAATAATCCGACCACGCCATGTAGTAATAGACTCCTGCTTCGTAGCTCCAGCCGGGGCGTTCTTTCTGGAGGATGTCTTTCCGGATGATCTCATCCAGGCGTTGCAGTTCTTCCTTGCTTCGTGCAACACCCCGCTGATCAATAAAGGTTGTCAACCGGTAAAAGATGATTTTCAGGCTTACCACCTGTTGCAATTCGCCAATGATCCTGTTTTCCTCGGTGATGGTTTCGTCCAGGTTTTCCAGGTCGAACCGCGCCCGGGTGATCTTTTGCTCCCACGCCAGTACATCCAGGAGCAGGGTGTTCTTCTCATAGGTGTACGCTATTTTTTTGGCTTTCTGCACCAGCTTTTCACATTGTTTGTAGAGCCCTTTTTCAAACAGGATCTCGATGCTCTGCATGAGGTTGTACAACTCGTTGTTCTTGCTTCCGTCGGCGTGGTATGCCCTGAGGCTTTTGAGGATCAGGTGGTAGAGGTAATTCTTTTCGGAGGAAAGATGTTTCAACAGGGTCTTGCCTTTGAGCTTACCCCGGAGTCCGGATTCGCTGTACACAGTCATCCTGTCAATCGCATCGAACAGCAAAAGGTAGTTGCTGTCTTTGGTCCCATGCAGTTGAGAAAACCGTTTGAAGTATCGCTTCTCGGTTTGAGATAAGTGCTGGATGAGCAGGTGAAGGGGATCTGGACTCTTCATTTTAAAACCAATAATGCCTTAAATGTTTTTGGTGCAAAAAATTGATGATCAGGAAATAATGTCATTTAAAGCACCGGATGCACACGTGTTAGAAATCCAAAAATCGATATTTTTTTCATCATTCCTCACTGGTGCGCCCATTATTTTTAACCAGTAGCGTTCGTGTAGCGTCCTGAGAACCCAACTTCCTATCAGACATGAAACATACCTCCCTGAGTGGTAAGTTCTGGTATAGGTACATTTTTACCGCTGTGTTGTTTTTTACAACAGCCTGGTCGGCTCATGCACAGTTGACCGTGGTAGGCGGGTTGACTGCAAACAATATCAAGGATCTTCTTTTCGGTCCCGACGTGACCGTATCCAACTTCACCGTTAATTGTCCGAACGGTGCATACGGCTCGTTCGATGGAACCGCATCCAACATCGGCTTGACCGGAGGTATCCTTCTTACCACCGGTTCCATTACACTGGCCCGGGGACCCAATAACCAGGGGGATGCAGGAAGAGACAACAACGGACCGGGCGACAAAGACCTGGATGACCTGGTGAATGGTGGAACACCCTGTACCGTCGGTGGCGCCTGCACCCAACCCGGTTGCACAGGTACCATGACAAGCAACGGAACCTGTACCTGTACCCAATGTGCCAACGGGAATGAAAGTTTTGACGCGTGTTCCATCGAAATGGATATCGTTCCGACCTGTGATCAGATTCAGATTCATTATGTGTTCGGATCCGAAGAGTATCCCGAATATGTGAACTCAAACGTGAGCGATGCGTTTGCCTTTTTGATTTCAGGTCCCGGGATTACCGGCACTCAGAACATCGCATTGGTGCCGGGTACCAACCTGAACGTGGAAATCGATAACATCAATGCCAATACCAACAACCAGTATTATGTGAACAACACCAACGGTGCTACGGTTCAGTATGATGGATTTACGAAAGTTCTTACCGCCACCATGAAGGTAGTTCCGTGTGAAACCTACCACCTGAAAGTGGTCATTGCCGACTATGGCGACGGGATCTATGACTCCGGCGTATTCCTGGAGAAGGGAGGTATCAACTGCGGTACACCTACGCTCACCGTTACCGCAACCGATGCCGTTGAATGCTGCACCGACGGATCATTTACCTTTACATTGGATCAGGCGCAGGCGAAGGCACTCACCATTAACTATACCTTGAAGGGTACCGCAACGGACGGTGTAGACTTTACCGGATTGTCAGGCACGGTGAACTTTCCGGTTGGGCAAACAACCGTGACCGTTCCTGTGTCCGCTATTTGTGACCAGCTGGTGGAAGGACAGGAAACCATCGAGCTGTTCATCGGTCAGGCCATCTGCGGAGGTAGCCTGGATGCATCAGCCACGTTAACAATCAGTGACGGACCCGCTGTGGATGCAGGCCCCGACCAGGTGATCTGCACCAACAGTGCCAACCTGAACGCCACCGGCACGGGGTCATTCATATGGTCACCCACCAACGGCCTGTCGTGCACCACTTGCCCGAACCCCGTGGCCACACCCGCCACCACCACCACATATCATGTGACCCTGACCGACGGCAATGGTTGTTCGGTGGAAGACAGCGTATCGGTGATCGTCAGCTGCGGGCCGACCGTCACCGCCACCGGCGATGAAATTTGCAACGGTGATTGCGGAACTGTGGAAGCATCTGCTCTGGGCGGTGCTTTGCCCTATACCATCACCTGGAACCCGAGTCCGGGTACCGGTGCCGGACCGCATTCCGTATGTCCCGCCGCTACCACGAGATATTACGTGACAGTTACCGATGCGGATGGCAACTCCGATACCGCTTCCGCGCTTGTGATTGTCAATGAACTGCCGGTGCTTACTACCACTACCGTCGATCCGTTGTGCAATGGCATGTGCAATGGTTCCGCTACGGTGAATGCAAGCGGGAATGGCGGTTTCTCTTACGCCTGGGATGATCCGGCATCGCAAACCGCAGGCACCGCTACGGGACTGTGTGTGGGAACATACAACGTAACCGTTACCGATGCGAAGGGTTGTGTGTCTACCACAAATGCGACCCTCGCTGCACCCAACGCACTCACACTTTCCACCAGTCAGGTGGATGTGACCTGCAACGGGTATTGTGACGGAAGTGCAACGGTATCTGCCGGTGGCGGAAGTCCGGGTTACCAATATGTATGGAATGATCCCGCCACACAAACGGCTGCTATGGCAACGGGTCTTTGCGCAGGCCACTACACGGTGAGCGTATCCGATCAGAACGGATGCCAGGACACCATCGGGGTTGTTATCACAGAGCCTGCCGGTGTTACCGCCACCGTGACACACACCGATATTTCCTGCAATGGTGCTTGCGATGGAACCGCTACCGTTACGGCAAGCGGTGGTTCGGGAACCCTGACGTATGCATGGAGTGATGCAGCGTCGCAGGGTGGTGCCGTAGCTACTGGTCTTTGCGCCGGAAGCTATACGGTAAGTGTCACAGATGCGGCTTCGTGTCTAAAGACGTTGATGGTAACGGTAACTGAACCCACGGCTTTGGTGGTGACTGAAACCCACCAGGACATCGGGTGCTGGGGAGGTGCGGATGGAGGTATTGATCTGACGGTATCCGGTGGCACCCCGAACTACGGGTATCAGTGGGACAATGGTTCTGGCGTACAGGACCCGACCGGTCTGACGGCCGGCAGCTATTGTGTGACCGTCACCGATGCAAACGGATGCAGTGAGACTTTATGTGTGACATTAATCGAACCGGATGCAATCGTGCTGGATACAGCTTCTTCTCCTGCCTCCTGTGGCAATGACATCGGAACGGCTTCCGTTCAGGTCGTCACAGGAGGAACCCCACCCTTCACATACACATGGGATGATGCAGGCAAGAGTACCACGTCAACGGTGACAGGCCTTGCATCAGGCACCTATTGTGTGACGGTTACCGACGCCAACGGGTGTTCGGATCAGACCTGTGTGTTTGTGAATGACATTTCGGTGTACCCGGTGATCTGCTTCACCGATAGCCTCACGGGTTGCGTACCCCTGGTGGCAACATTCACCAATTGCACTTCCGGGGGAGGAACGTGTTACTGGGATTTCGGTGATGGAACCACATCCACCGACTGCAATCCCGAACATACATTTTCGGAACCGGGATGTTATGATATCACATTGTCAGTTACGTCTCCTGAAGGATGTACATCTTCCCTGACCAAAAACTGTTACGTGGAAGGTTATCCATGGCCATCCGCCGATTTCACCGCCGATCCATGGGAGGTGAACATCTTCTATCCGGTGATAGACTTCACCGACAAATCAACCGACGCGGTGAGCTGGCGTTGGGAGTTTGGTGATGGAGATACCAGTCTTTCCCGGAATCCCACCCACGTGTTCAGCGATACGGGGTGTTACGACGTTCGACTTGTGCTTGAAAACCAGTACGGTTGCTGGGATGAAGTCATTCGTACGGTTTGTGTAAAAGATATTCATGCCATTTATTTCCCCAACGTATTCACACCGAACAAAGATGGTAAGAATGACATCTTCATGCCGAAGTATTACAATGTTTGTGAACTTGAAATGTTCATTTTTGATCGGTGGGGAAACCTGGTGTTCAAGACAACAGGTATGGATGGATGGGATGGAAAGATCAACGGAAATGACGCCCAGGAAGACGTGTTTGTATGGCTGGCAAAGGGTACATTCTGTGATGGGGAAGATTTCAAACGAATCGGCCACGTCACATTGGTTCGTTAAACACAGACAGGAATCATGAACAAGAACTTTTTGACCTGCTTGCTGACCGGTCTCCTGGTTTCACTGGCGGGAGTTGCAAGTGCGCAGTTGAGTGCTGCTTTGGTGCAGCAGAAAATCTGTACGAAGTGGAGCTTTGATCGGGCTGTGATTCATGAGTCTGGCGTGCCTGTTGAATCACCGCAGGGAGATCAGGCAAACACCCTCGTGTTTCAAAAGGATGGTACGTATTTGCAAACGGCCAATGGCAACGTCATGGAGGGAACGTGGGAGTTCAATGAAGAGGCCAGCAGGCTTTTTCTGAAGGTACTTCGTTACAACGGCCGAGATATTCCGCAAGGGGAGGCGCGAACGTATCAATGGATCCTGGTTAAGCTGGATCAAGGGAAGATGGAACTGGTGAGGGAGGCACGGCAAAATCTGATCAGGGAAATCTACCGCACCCAATAAAAAAATCCGGGCTAGATGGCCCGGATTTTTTGTTCTCCATTCATTTCTACGTCGACGTCGGTGATGATGTCTCGGCTTCTGTTTTCATAGCGTTTTTCACATGTAATGCATTCGAGTCCGTCGCGGGTCATCTTCCATTGATGTCCGACCATTTTCCTGTCGTATGTATCGGTTGTATTGTCTACGTCGTAGAGGATTCGGTCCATGCGTTGACTCAGGTCGATGACCATGCCTTCGGGAATCCATACAATCACTTCAGCCTGCTGCACACGCCATGGTGTTTCCCGGCTGAAGGTGAAGAACGGGTCGAACAGGATCAGTGAATCACGGATGGAGAAGGCATAACGGATGTCGTCGGTATGCATTTCCGCTTCTCCCCGGGTTCTTCCGTGTGCCGATTTGATTATTTCCACGGAAACACTATCGGTCATGCTTCGGCGGATGTCAAGCCGAAGGGCGCCCATGTATACTTTTCCGTCGCCGATTTCCACAAACTCCAGGTAATCGGGATGGTAACGGTCGTAGGTTGTGGTTTTGAAATGATCGCGGTTTACATCCAGGTAAAGGGTGTCTCCGTGTGTGGCAACGGGAATCATTTCCCTGGAATCGGTTTCGTGTTTGAACTCAAGTGAAGTTCTTGAGATCAGCACCAGTCCCATGATCACGCCGGCAGCCCATAAGGCGGAAAGAATCAACCCCATTCCGCGGGTACCGGTGCGCACACCGAAAAGCAGTCGTACTCCTGCCAGGAGCAGTCCCATGATGGGTATGCATACGACCAGGATCAGGCTGATGATGCCAATCGGGAATTGCCAAGATGCCGGCAGGAAAGTGCGTTGGATATCGATCCATTCCATTCCTTCGATGCCACACCGGACGTCATCGCTGTGCCATCCGAAGAAAACATCCGAACCGAACAGGGATGCGATAAAGAAGATCAGCAGGAAGATGCCGAAGAAGGTCAGCACAACACCGATGAACTTTCCTCCGAGGCGCAGTACGCCCAATATCAGTTGACCGATGGCGGAGAAGAAGCGCTCAAAAAAATTTCCGGACCTGTCTTTGTCGGCCTGTCGTTCATGCTTGCCATCCGAACCCTGGAAGCGTTTCTTCAGGTTGTCCATTTCATCACGGATGGTTTTTTCAATGTTGCTGATGTTGACCTTTTCTCCTTTCATTTCAAGCTTTTCTGCGGTGGTAGAAGCTTCCGGAACGATCATCCAAAGGAGGATGTAGAAGAGGAAACCAGAACCGAATAGCAGGAAGGAGGCGGCAAATGCCAGGCGGAACCAAAGCGGATCCAGGTCGAAATAGGCACCGATCCCGCTGCAAACCCCACCCAGTACTTTGTCGTCGGGGTCGCGGAAGAGTCGCCGTGCTTTCCTGCGTCGATAGCTGTGACCTTCGTCGGTTGCACCATGAGCCTCGGTGCCTTCTTCTTCATGTTGTGCGAAGTCTTCAGGTTTTCCCATCACCCTGATCATTTCCTCCACGTCGGATTTTACGATCACTTCCTTCCGGTCTTTGACCTTTCCCTGGAAGATTTCGGCAATGCGGGATTCGATGTCGGCCATGATCTCGTCGCGGCCTTCGGCTTCTCTGAAATACCCGCGGATCTTATCCAGGTATTTCTGCAGGATGTCATAGGCTTCTTCTTCAATGTGAAAAATGATCCCTGCAATGTTGATCGTGACGGTTTTATTCATGGTTCTTGTTTTTGGAAGTGGTGGAATGAACGGCCTGTTCAAGTTCTTCCCAGGTGGTGTTGAGTTCTTTCAGGAATTGCTTGCCTACAGGTGTCAGGGCATAATATTTTCGGGGCGGACCGGAGGAAGATTCTTCCCAGCGGTAGCTGAGCAGTCCGGCATTCTTGAGCCGGGTCAGCAAAGGGTAGAGGGTACCTTCCACCACAATCAGTTTGGATTGTTTCAGTCGCTCGATGATGTCGGAGGCATAAGCATCCGTGTCGTTGAGTAGTGAGAGGATACAGAACTCGAGAATCCCTTTGCGCATCTGCGCCTTGGTGTTTTCGATGTTGATCATGGGACAAATGTAGATCAAAATATAGTACTATGCAATACATAGTACCTTAAAAAATGTTAACGGGAGGGCACCTATACCCTCAGAACACTTGGCTATTTGTCTGTGGTTTCTAGCGGGATGGGCACAAAAAAAGCCGCACTAGGCGGCTGGATGTTTTTAGTAATGACTATGGCTTTAGCCATTCGTCATCTGGGCGGGCGATCAGTCTGGCGTTGTTTATAGCCATATCCAAAGTCAAACACGTTCTTCCATTGTAGTATGACCCGTTCTTATAGATGGCGAGAGCTAAATCAGCTGTAGAAGGATTCGTCAGACACAAAGGAAGTAACAGTTGAATTTGGCCTTCTGGAACAAATTGCCCCCTATAGTATTGCGGAATGGCAGTCTTGTAGTTACGCATCACACGTTTCTTGGCATGTTCAATTGCGCCAGTAAGCGTGTTTATTATTTGATGCTTGGGAAGCTTTTTGATGTCCTCGGGGAATCTATCAATATTATTAGGATCATCAACTATGTGATCAATGTTAATCCTTAATTCTAATCCGAAGTCGTAAAACAGTTCTGATATGTCATCAAAATAGGTGGCTCTTTCAGGAAGCTTTGAGAATCTAGCTAAGTTTGAATCACTTTCCTTACAAAATTCAACAAAGAACCGGCCAGAACCGTCCTGTGTTTCCTTAAACAGTATGAATATTTCCTGATAATTAGGTGTTATTAGCCCTGTGTTAAAACATGAATATCTTTCATATTCAGCTATTTTTCCTTGTTCCTTGATTCGCATAAATGTGTGAATCAAGTAATTGCGAAGAATAGGAAATTGTTTTTGACACGGTGTCTTGGCATAGTCCCAATTTTCTGGGATTGCTGTTGATTGAAGCTTGTTCAATGTGTCATCAATCTTGCCAAGAGAAGCATATTGAAAAAGTGGGTTTTGGGTCTTTGTCTGAGTCTGCATGTTTAAAAGTTTTAGTTTATAGCACGAAAGCCCGCTACAAAAATGCAGCGGGCTAAGTGAAATCTCTGTATGTTCTTTATCGTTTTTTTTAAGCTGTCTTTGGGTAAATCAATGGTGGTTTAATCTTGAAATGTTCTTTTGTGTGTTTGTTTAAGCTATCGCTTTTTACTTGTTCATGTACGCAAAGGTATTATAAAAGTTTCCATTAAAACAAGCGGAATGATGAAAAATTGTGACAGGACACAAAGTTTAACAATCATGCCTTGCATATATGTAGTTGTTTGTCTGTGCGATGCTATTTATTTTTACCTCGACATAAAAAGCGTAGCTGCTCCGCTACTGAAACGACCAAATTACCATTATCACAGGAGACAGCTAAGCCCACGCATAGCGTTGGCTTGGTGTGTGTTTTGTGATAGGGCCTTGGTCGGCCTCAGTAGCAGACACCTTCAGGTTCCACGCTTTTTTTATGGTTCAATTTCCGTTAAGGGACCTACGGTAAATCTTGTGTGCCACATGAAAAAGGGTATTTTGATTATCGGGTGTATACTGATGGTCTTCTTGATCTTTACCAATCCATCTTTAAAAGACTTCAAGGACTATCTGCCATCAGAAATAACGGCTTCCCCCAAAAGAGCAATAGAGTATCATTCTAAATACAGCAATTGGCTTATATTCTCCAAGTTCGAGTACAGATGTATGAAGTGTATGCCAAATATGGGAACGGATATCCCTCCCCCAAGTTCGTTCAGATATCACCCAATGACATCAAGATATCTTGGCATTGCGGGAAATTTCTACAAGATTAAATAGCTTTGGGGATACCCAAAAGAAATCATTGATGACCACAGCCCAACTAGCACCCTATTTGGATCACATTTGCGAATTCATCCTTGAGGATGGAGAGATGTTGCACGGCACCATAGAGCAACATCAGGATGAATACGTGTTCTATTCAAAAGACGAAAAGAGGCCCATTTCCCCGGAGCAAATAACGAGTGCTGAAGTTGTTGTTAGGATGGACAACCCGGATCACCGGGAGGACTTTAACCAAGCCATACGCCAATCCATCAACCAGCCACCCTCAAAAGAAGATGATTAAACATTTCTCTTCCTAGTTCACGTTGGTTGTAGCGATAAGCGCATTCATCAATGTATCGCTGTAAGTATTCCCTGGATACAAAGATGTGTGTCCCCTTTACCATTCGCTTTAATTGGCTCCAGAATCCCTCAATTGTGTTCGTTGTGGCCCATCCATCACGGTATTGCTTTATCATGTGACTTACTGCCTTGTGTTCATATCCGAGGTCGCACAATCGCTTGTAGGCTTTGTTTTCGTCAGTCGATACCTTGGCGCTTTTGTCCACACTTTTTGTGATAATTGGCACAAGTGTTTCCTTTTTGGCATCTGGCACCACAACAGCCCATACATGCCCACGTCGTTCTACCATTCCAAACACAGTTGACTTTCTGTTAAAGTCCCTCCATCTGTATGGATACTTTTCCCATTTACTTCCATAGTCACTTGTCCGGGGAGTGCCACCCACCCAACTTTCATCCATTTCAACAAAACCGGTTAGTTTGTCCTTGTCTTTCCCGCTCATAAGCTTGCGTATCTGATGGGTCATACGCAGGGCTGTCTTGTATGTACAGCCTAAGAGTCGTTCAACCTCTTTGGACGCAACACCGTTTCGGGTGCTGGTCATTAAGAACATAACAAAAAACCAATCCTTTAAAGGTGTCGTGGATTTGTGGAATATGGTTCCGGCAGTTGGGTAGATTTGGTGGTAACAGTATCGACAATGGTAGCACTTTCGTGTTTTTACCCGAACATATTCGGCTTTGTGTTCACATTTTGGGCATTCCTTCATATGCCCGTACCTAATCTTGAACAGTTCAGCTAAACACGCGTTATCATTGGGAAACCGCTCACGAAACTGTTTGATTGTGAATTTTTCCATATCTTTGAGTGTTAAGTAAATGAGCCGGCGGACGGGATCGAACCGTCAATTCTTGGGGTGACAATTCCAGAATTAAACCTAATCACCGGCTACAAAATCAGTCCTCAGTTGCCGCTGAGGACTTTTTTATTTCCCATACAGTTCCTTTCTCATTTTGTCCTTTAAATGCTCTTCTTTGGGTATCATCTTCTTTTGGTCAAAGAATGACGGAGGCCCATAGTATTGCTTGTGGTTGTTGATTACGCTGTTTAGTTCTCCCTTTCCTTTCCTTGCTGACAACCTTGCCGATACAGAACTTTTAAGCTTGACGGCATCTATACCGGGTTCGTGAGCAATGATAAATGACATGATTTGCGTGTAGGATCCCACCTTATTGGTGGCATTAAAGTAGAAGTCGATCTTGTCGTCAAGCTTCCATTCCTTTTCATAGTCACCCCGTACAAAAGTTGGATCGTCATCCGTGCTAAGGGGGCTACTGTTAGGATCGTCTTTCACCTGTTCCCAAATCTCGTCCAGTTCTTCCAGCTCGTCTTTCAGGTCTTGAATGTTTTTCTTTATCACGTTGCGACGATAGGCTACATATTTGAGATAGTCATTCAGTTGCTTCCCGGTTAGTTTAAGTTGTTTCATGGTGGAGTATAATAGAATATATAGATAAAGATAGACAAATATATAAATCATAGCCTATATATCAAACCGTAAAATTGCTTCAATATTCCAACTGCCAGAATATCAACCTAATAAAAATCGTAAGTGTCTTGAGGGGATAGGTGCCAACGGGAGAGATGGGAGACGTTAGATAGTAGACAATAGGCAAGGGGAAGCGGGCTGGTACGCGCATGATTGGGGGACGGATAGAGAGGGCCTGACCTCGCGTGACATGGGCTTTGCCGGCCGATTGCGCAGAGCGTCGGGGCGCACGAATCCCCGCCCCAGCCTAAGTTAGGAAATACGCAAACGCGGTAGGAGCGAACATGATGTTCGGTCTTACTCCTGAAAGAAAGTACAGTGATTTGTTCGGGATGTGAACCTAATGATAGGTTGGGTGTGGGACCACAGACCGGCCCGATTCGTTATTGGTAATTATTCCTCATCGTCATCTTCCATGTCCGACTCAGGAACAATGTGTTGGGTAAGGTTTTCTTCCCGTTCAATGGTGACCTTGATCTGCAACATGTAGAATTGGAATTCATCGTTCACCCGATCGAAATCGTATTCGAGCTGGTGACCCGAACGCAGGGCGATGTCCACCAAGGCCAGGTCGGAATATCCTTTTTCGTAAAATTCTTTGTTGGTGAGTGCATCCAGGTGGAGTGATTTCAGGCTTTGTTTGTCGAGCCGGTTCACCTGGTTGAATTTTTCCCGGAGTCGTTTGGCGCGCCCGTTGCTGACGAGGTTGCCGGTGGTGATGTAGAGAAAGTCTTCGCGAATTCCCATCATAATGATGGGCAGGTGAAGGTTCTTGGTAGCATGGATGCGTTTGGATGAGAGGCCTTGCTTGTAGAGGCTTTCGAGGACTTCCACCATGATGGCATACACCTTTTTCTGGACAGCCTGTTTGATCCGGAGACTGTCCAGGTTGGTCTTGCTCATGTGCAGCAAGCTGTTGATGATTCCCCGGTTCAATTTCCCCTCATACACCAATGTCAGTTTCTTTTCTGACATGATACGGTGCAGGTCCGATATGTACCTAATCTGCGTGTTCATCTGAGAACATCCGTTTGAGAAATAATGCTAGTCCTGTGACATGTCTACGCACCTTGTTAACCCAGGGTTACGGGATACGTAGTTACGCTTAGCCTTAGAGCCAGCAGAGATCCAGAATGACGGAAGCGGCGAAAACCACGCTGGCTATGCCATTGGCGGTGAAGAATGCCAGGTCGACCCTGCTTAAGTCATTGGGTTTGACCAAGCGGTGCTGATAGATCAGCAAGCCAATGAAAAGGGCACATCCGGTCCAATAGCCTATGCCCATGTTTCCCATCCATCCTGCCATAAGCACGCAGGCAGCGGATCCGGTGTGAAGCATCTCCGACAGGCGGAGTGCACCTTTGCTTCCGAGCCAGACCGGTATGGATTTCAAGTGATGAGTGCGGTCAAAAGATTCATCCTGGAGGGCATAGATGATATCGAAGCCACTGACCCAGAACAACACGGCGAAAGAGAACATCAGCGGCATCCAGGCAAATACACCGGTGACTGCCAGATAAGCGCCAATGGGGGCAAGTGCCAGGCCGATACCAAGGATCAGGTGGCACAGTGCGGTGAATCGTTTGGTCAGGCTATAACCAAGGATCACAGCCAGTGCTACCGGCGACAACGCCAGGCAGAGCGGGTTGATGAAGCCGGTGGTTACAATGAACAGCAATGCGTTGATCAGGGTAAAAGCCAGTGCCCCGTTGGCACCTATCACACCTGAAGGGATCTCCCTGACTGCTGTCCGGGGATTTTGTGCATCGAAACGCCGGTCGGCATATCGGTTGAATGCCATGGCTGCACTCCGGGCAAAAACCATACACAGTAGTACTTTCAGCAACAGCCATCCGTCAATGCCTGCGCCCCGTTCCAGGATACCCAACGTAAAACCGATCATCGCAAATGGAAGGGCGAAAATCGTGTGACTGAATTTCACCAGAGAAAGATATTGTTTGACAGTTGCCATGTATTGCAAAAGTAGGTATTTGAAAAGACAATGCAGCGTAGGTCGGAGTGTGTTATATTTGTAGATGCACCGGCTCATTACATTTCTGATCATTGCTTGCACGGCATGGGGCACGCAGGCACAAAATGTCAGTTTAAAGGATGGTCTGTACCAGACGTTCGAGGATTTCAGGCATGCACGATGTATTCCGCTTGAACGAATTATTTCCAGCAGTCCGCAGGATGATCTCCAGTTTCTGAACAAAGAAATGACCCGTAAGTTCATTAAGTACAAGGATGACCGGGACTCGGTGCGGGAAGTGAAAAGCTCTTCCATGTGGGGATATGTGTCCAACGGTTCCCTCTTTGTGAACCACAACAGTGCTTTTAACCGTGTTCCTGTTGTGGGTAGCCTCGCCCATTTCACAGCTATTGTGGAAACCTACCAGGGGCCGGCAAATCCGTACCACACGGTAGGGGAACCCATGTATACAAGGGAAATGCGTCAATATGTCCTGAAACTGGCAGATGGCATGATATTGGAGTTTACGCCGGGCAACATGATACACATGATGCAGGATGATCCGGCCATGTTGGAATCTTTCTCCCAGCTGAAACGCAGTCAGCAACGGAAGTTGATGTTCATGTACCTTAGGCAGTACAATGAAGCGCATCCATGGGAAGGCCAGCAACCGCAATAGAACATCCGGCGTCATCGATCCGAACCGATGCGAATGAATCCGGTCCAAAAAATAAAGCTTAAGTACAGCATCCTGTTCCCGGCATTGTTGCTGGGCATGATGTGGGCCTCCTGGCTTATCGTGGATGCTTCGGGCATGGATGCGTCCAGGTTCGGAACCTTACCGCGGAGCTTTCAAGGATTGATCGGTATTCTCACGGGCCCCTTCATCCATGATCCTGAAAACCTGGATCACATCCTGTCGAACAGTTTGCCCATGCTGGTTCTTGGAGCTTTTACCTATTATTTTTACCGGCGTGTGGCGATCCGCGTGTTTCTCTGGATTTATCTGGCCCACGGGTTGCTGCTATGGTGCTTTGCCCGACCTGTGGTGCATATCGGAGCGAGCGGCCTGATCTATGGCTTGGCCACGTTCCTGTTCGCCAGCGGTATTTTTAGGCGCGACCGAAGTTCGGTGGCGGTGGCATTGGTTGTGACCTTTTTGTATGGAGGTATGATGTGGGGCATTTTTCCCATGCCGAACCATGTTTCCTGGGAAGCCCACCTGTTCGGTGCGGTATCCGGAGTGATGACAGCTGCTATGTATTGGAAAGTGGATTTACCGCCACCACCGGTATACGACTACGAACTGGAGGAGGAAGAGCCTGAAACGGATGAGGAGGCCCATGCGCAAGACAACCACGATGGTCATCATCCGCCCAAACCCGGAATTACGGTGCATGTTCATTACCTGCCAAAGACCCACCACCCACACAGACCTCACGATGCACTTTGAAAAACGTGTTCAGTGGATCAGGGTGTACCTGACCGAAGAAGCCGCACAGAGAAAGATTCCCCTGAACAGTTCACAAACCGTAACGGCAGGGGGGTGGTCTTTTTGCATGGCGCGTACCGAGGAAGGTATCTTTGCGCTTGGCCCTCGCTGTCCGCACCAAGGATTCAAATGGGGCGGAGCTTCCTGCCAGGATGGATTCATTGTATGCCCATTGCACAGGTTCGGTTTTAACCTCAAGAATGGAAAAGGGCAAGGGATGCACGTGGAGACATTCCCGGTTGAAGTCAGGAAAGATGGGGTTTTTGTAGGCGTTGAGAGGCGTGTGTTTGTTTGGTGATATAGGTATATATACGCGGTATTATAGGCAATTCTTTCCGATTTCTTAATGCTAAATGTTTGATTGAATGATTTAGCTTTGAGACTTTAAAAAGAACCTACAGTCTACCCCCGAAAATCACATGTGTCTTACCGGATTCACCTCTGCCACTCCTTGGAAAAGTTCTCTATGGAGTATCCTTCTCCTGCTGATTCTTTCATTTGCCAACATATCCGGTGTTCATGCCAGGGTAAGTGCCGACAGCCTGCGGGCATTGTCAATCGGAGGCTTGAAAGCATTTCTCGCCACCGAACAATCAGATACCTCCCTTGCCAATGCCTACTGGGAACTGACGGATCTGTATAAGAAGGTCAACCGCGACAGCGCCATGTATTGGGTGGAAGAAGGACTCCGGCGTACCAGGGAAGCGGGCAACAGGTTATGGGAAGGAAACCTGCTGATGGAAAAGGCACGTATTTACCATTGGTATGATGAATTCGAAACATCCAATGCCATTTACCGGGAATCCCTTCCGATTTTCATGGAGATGAATCGCTATGGCCGCATAGCAGCGGTGTACAACGGCATTTTCGTGAATCACATCGATGCCGGCATCCATCACGATTCTGTGGATACGTATTTCTTCAAACTGATCGCGCTGAAAGATTCCCTCGGGGATGCCAAGCTCATCGGTAAGGCGCACTACAATTACAGCATTCAACAATTCCAGGAAGGTAAATATCACCTGGCTGTGGACCACCTCATGCAGGCCATTGAGATTTACAAGGAGGTAGGGTATGACAAAGGTGTACTGATGTCAAAAAGCAACCTGGCCCAGATCCAGTTCGGATTGAAAAACATCGACAAGGCAATTGAGCTGAACAAGGAAGTGGGAGTTGAGTTTAAGAAAATGGGTGATGAGGTGCGGTATGCCGGCGCATTGCAGAACCTGGGAGCGTGCTATGAAGCCCTGCACAGGTATGATCAGGCTGTTCAATGTTTCAGGGAAGCCATTGCCCTGAATAATAAGAACAACTTCCAGCGTAATAACCTGCAGGCGTATGAAGGCCTCGCCGCTCACATGTATGCGTTGGATAAACCCGACTCCTCCCTGTATTTCGCAGGCCTGGCACTGGCATTGGAAAAGGAAAACTATCCGGCCTATTCACAGGCCGCAAACCTGACCATGGCACAGGCATACGTAGCAAAAGGAAATTATCCTCTGGCGGAACGGTATGCACTGGGTTATTTGAAATACAACCGTGAAAAAGGCGCCGATGAGTATACTTCCAACAGCTACAAAGTGCTGGCCCGGTTATATGAAAAATGGGGCAAGCACAAAGAGGCCAACACCTATTATGCATTGAACGAGGAACTGCGCGACTCCATGTTCAAAAAACAATACACCCAACAGGTGGCCGACATGGAAGCCTGGTACTGGAGCGCCCAAAAGCGGAACGACCTCACCCTGGCAAAAAAGAACGAGGCGCTTAAGTCGCAGGAAGCCAACCAGGCCGTAATACAGAAGGAGCTTTATGCCAGTCAGCGCAACGGACTTTTCGTGTTGTTCATTTTGCTGGGAACATCCGGCGTGCTTGTTTACCGGGTGAACCTGCAAAGGAAAAAGAGCCAGTACATGAAGCAGGTGAGTGAAATGGAATTGAAGGCGGTCCGTGCGCAGATGAATCCGCACACCGTGTTCAATGTGATGTCGGCCATTCAGGCACTGATTCTCAAAGGTGACCTTCAGAAAGCGCACCAGGGAATGGGTAAATTCGGGCAGCTCACCCGAAGAATTCTTGAAAACTCCGAGAAACAACTGATTCCGATAGAGGATGAAATCATGGCGCTTCAGAGTTATATTGAGATCGAATCACTCCGTTTCCCGATCCAATATAAGATTGAAGTGGATCCCGAACTCGACCAGGAAATGGTGGAGATCCCTTCCATGATTCTTCAACCGTATGTGGAAAATGCCATCAAGCATGGCATTGCCAACAAAGACCGGGGCGTGGCCGGCAAACTGAACATCCGCCTCGCCAAAGAAACCAATGGCATATTCTGTACGGTGGAGGACGACGGTGTGGGACGGGATGAGGCGGAATCCAAAAAGAACGTGCGCGACCAGCACTATTCCATGGGTACGCGACTGATCAGGGAACGGCTTGACCTGCTCGGCAAGGGCATGTCCGGCCGGGCCTCTGTGGATATCCTTGATGTGAAAAACGAGAACGGAAAGGTGGTGGGTACACGGGTTGAGCTGCACATTCCGGTTGCTTTTGGTGAGAACTGATGCGATTTTAAAAATAACCGGAGCAGTTGTATGGAAAAGTGAACCGACCCGGACCTTAGGAGTGTTCCCCTCCACAAAACTTTTTCTGCTATGAGAAAAATAGGTATGAGCGTTTTGGTTATCGGAGCCTTGTGTTGGTTCGGATGCCACAAGACCGAAGGCAAGGTCAAAGCCGTTGTGCATGATACCGGTCAGGTTGCCGCCGATGGCTGCGGATGGATGATTGAGCTGGAAGGAGAAGCGGCGTGGTATCACCCGACGCAGCTTGACAGCAAATACCAGAAAGACAACCTGGATGTATGGATCGAATTCGAACTCCAAACCGATACGTTCAGGTGCGGTTTGGCGGCCACCCCATATTCGGTTATTGAGATCGAAGATATTTTCAAGCGCTGATGTTTCGGACAGGTTTTAGTTCCACATAGAAACCACTTGTTTTAGACGGTGGTTCTGCCTGTATTGTTTTTGCCACAAAGGCACGAAGACACAAGGAAATTTACCTGTAAATGGTAGTGCATCTTAGTGTTTTCGTGCCTTTGTGGCATGGCTTTGCCTGCATCTGAACAAAGTCAATTATTCGGCAGGCGGATTCCTTACCGTTTCCCGGCCTTTTTCTTTTTGGGTTTGGGCTCGGGCAGTTCGGCCACGGTGAGCCGGGTGAGTTCGCTCAGCCATTCACGGTCTTCCAGTTTGTCTTTGATCAGGAAACTGTTTTTGGCGCCGGGGTAGGCAGGAGCTTCCACCGGTTTGCCGATGAATTTTCTACCGGCTTCGGTGGGTTTGATGAACAGAAGGTTGTCGCAGATGAGGCCGAAGATTTTGTTGCCGGCATAGATGCCATAATCTCCGAACATTTTTTTAGCCGTTACACCGGCGGGGTGATTGATCTGGTCGGTGATGAAGTCGACAAAGGTGGGGTCGGATGCCATGTTTTTTTGTTTCAGTTCGCTAAGGTACGCAAGTGAAACCTGCAAGTCAAAGTACCCACTACAACGCCGCGAACCCCGGCAAAATAGCCGGGGTTGAAGCGGTATGCACCTGCCGGGGAGTTACTGTGTGGCGACGGGCATTTGTTTGTTTCCGTGTTCCGATCATGAGCGACACATGGTGCATAGGAGCGGAAAACCCCACCTTCACCAGGTTATGGCGGGCAAGCCGACGGCAGTTGGGGCGTGCGATGAACGGTCCGCTACAAAAAAACATCCTTCATCAGGCGGCCACCCGTTTCCGGATGATCTCCTGGATGATGCTGCCGATGCGGTTGTTGGAGCTCAGGTTCTTGTCAACATAATCGTAGAGCCCTTTCTTCATCAGCTCCACCGCATTCACCACCTGGTTTTGTTCTGATACCATGATGACGCTGCAGTGCTTGCAGTAGTCGCGCACCACGGCCAGTACTTCCGGTCCGTTGAGGGTGTCCTGTCCGGGGTCGTCTGACAGGTAGTAGTCGAGCAGCAGGATGTCGAGGTCTTTTTCCACGTTCTCCAAAAGTTCTTCGCCGCTATGGTAAGAACGGATATCGAAGTTAAGCCCGGGGTAGCGGTTTTGCATGCCCTTGCAAACGGTTTGAAGATAGCGGGAGAGGATGGCGTTGTAGTACCTGTTGTCTTCGGTTACGGCGATTTTGATTTTCTTGATCGTGCTCATGGTTTTTCGGGTTTTGGTGTACCGTGGCAGGTGCCAAATCTGTTCCGAAAAAAACCGGGTGCTGACGTTCAGGGGGTTGTGAAGATGCCGCTTGTTTTTGCTTGTCAATTTGAAAAGGGGCGTTTCAAATTGACATAGGATCAGGTGATATCGGTGGTGTGTATCTATATCCTGGAAATCCGTGATCTGGGATAATTTGTTTTGCCACGAAGTCACGAAGGCGCAAAGATGCATGGGGTGCCTTCAAGTGTTATTTCCCGGTGAACCTTTGCTTTGTGGCATTCTTTATTGGAAGTCCTTGCCTTCCGCCTGAAAAACGTATTTACGCCTGGTCTTTTTCTTTCAGCATGCGGTAAATGGTAGACGGACTGATGTCGAGCTTTTCCGCAACGGTTTGGATGTTGCGGTCGTACTTCTGCATGTAGCGCGCCACCACGCGGCGGTTGATTTCGCGGAGGGTGAGGTCTGCATCGGGGAGTGTATCTCCGAACATTTCGTTGGTGCCGAAGATGATGTCTTCGGGGCGGATCTCATTTCCGTCGGCCATCACCACGGCCAGTTCAATCATGGATTTTAGTTCCCGGATGTTGCCCGGGTAGGTATAGCCGGTGAGTTTGGTGCGTGCTTCTTCGGAGAGGGTTTTCCGCTCCCAGTTGTTTTCTTTGCAGGCGAGGGTGATGAAGTGTTTGGCGAGCATGAGGATGTCGGTGCTTCGTTCCCTGAGCGGAGGCAATTCGATGGAGAGTCCGAACAATCGGAAATATAGGTCCTCCCGGAAGCGGCCGGCCTTGACTTCCTGCTGGAGGTTTTTGTGGGTGGCCACGATGATCCGGCAATCGGTGCGGATGGGTTTGTTGCTACCGATGCGTACGATTTCTTTTTCCTGGATGGCGCGGAGCAGTTTGGCCTGGAAGGCGGCGTCCATGTCGCCGATCTCATCGAGAAAGAGTGTGCCTCCGTTGGCTTCCTCGAACTTGCCGATGCGTCGGAAAGAGGCGCCGGTGAAGGCGCCTTTCTCGTGTCCGAAGAATTCACTTTCCACCAGTTCTGCGGGGATGGCGGATGCATTCACGGCCACGAACGGTTTGTCTTTTCGATCGGAATTGTAGTGTATGGCTTTTGCCACCAGTTCTTTGCCGGTGCCGGTTTCGCCGGTTACGGTTACCGTGATGTTGCTGGCGGATGCCTTTTCGATGAGGCGGAAGATGGGTTGGATGCGCGGACTGTTGCCGATGATGGACGACTGGAAATCGTATTTGTGTTGTACCTCTTGTTGTAGCTCCGACACCTGGGCTTTAAGGGAGGCGTTGTTGCGGATGTGGTTAACGGTATTGAGCAGCCGGTCGCGGATGTTTTTTTCTTTCACCAGGTAATCGTAAGCGCCCGCCTTGAGGAGTGACACGGCGGTTTCGATACTTTCCTGTTCGGAAATGATGATCACCTCGATGTCTTTGTTGTAGTCCTTTATTTTTTTCAGGAGCTCGTCGCCTTCCATGTCGGGCAGGCGGTAGTCGAGCGACACCACGTCTGGGTTCTGGCTGAGGTGTTTCAGGAATTCCTTTCCCGTATGAAAGCCCTGCACTTCAAAATCGGGATTCAGGGAAAGGTTGTGAACCAACAGCTTGTTGTACCAGTCGTTGTCTTCGATCACGAAAATGCGGAATGGTTTGTTGTTCATACGGGGGAAAGTTGAAAAGATAAAGATACCGAATCACGATGATCCGGGCTTGCCGGTTCGTTTTTCGATTTCTTTTTCCAACAGTGGAATGATGGTGCCGGCTTCTGCGTCGAGCCGGCTGATGAGTCCGGGGATCAGGTTTATGTCCGTTTTGTCGCGTGCTTTTGATTCGATGTCTTTGATGAGGTCGAGCATGTCCGTGAGTTCCATGTGGCGGCAGGGTGCGGAAATTTTGTGGGCTACATTGGCAACCATCTTCCAGTTGTTTTTTGCGGCTGCCTGTTTGATCTGTTGAATCCCTTCCCGGGTGCTTTGGTTGAACACGCCGATCATGTCTGCTACGAATGTTTCGTTTCCGGATGCTGCGTCATACAGTTCCCGGAGGTTGTACTTTTTGGTTGCATTTTGTTCGGGTGATGCGGGAGGAGCATCGGAGGTTTTTCCGGCCTGTATGTTTTCGTTGGGAATGATGTGCAGGTGATCAAGCAGCTTCCGGTACAGTTCTTTTTCTTTAAAGGGTTTGGCGAGGAAATCATTCATTCCGGCTTCACGGCACAGGCGCATATCTTCCTGTGATGTAACGGCGGTGAGGGCGATGATGGGCACGGAGGCTTTGTCGCCTTCCAGTTGTGTGCGGATCATTTTGGTGGCTTCAATGCCGTCCATTTCCGGCATGCGTATATCCATCAATACGATGTCATAGTGGCGTTGCCGGAGTTCGTTCACCGCAGCTTGCCCGTCTTGTACTTCGGTAAAGCGCACGTTCCACTTTTTGAGGATGGTTGCAAGCAGGATGCGGTTGTAGGCTTCGTCATCGGCAAAGAGCACGTTGATGTTGCTCAGGTGTTCGTAGGGAACGGGGGCTTCGCCTTCCTGAGGGAGATCGCTTTCATTTCCGATGCCATAGGGAAGGGTCATTGTGATGGTGGTACCTTTCCCGGGTAAGCTGTCCACCTGTATGTCGCCGCCCTGGATCTCCACCAGCTTTCGGGTGATGGTGAGGCCGAGTCCGGTTCCGCCGTATTTCCTGGAGGTGTGTGTTTCCGCCTGTTCGAATTCCCGGAACACTTTTTCGAGGTGTTCTTTGTTGATGCCGATCCCCGTATCTGTCACCTTGAGTTCAAGGTATAGATTGGTGTTGCCGGAGAGGACGGGTTTTGCGTGGATGCGGATGTTCCCTTGCTCGGTAAACTTGATGGCATTTCCGACGATGTTCAGGAGGATTTGCTTGAGTCTGACCGGGTCACCTAGCAGGATTTGGGGAACGCTGTTTTCCAATTCCCAGGTCAGGTCCAGGTTTTTTTTGATAGCCTGGGGTTTCATGAGCAGTGTGATCTCTTCGATCAGTTTCCCGGGGTTGAACCCGATGTATTCCAGCTCCAGTTTTCCGGCTTCCAGTTTGGAATAATCCAGGATTTCGTTGATGATGCGTAAGAGGTGATCGGCTGATTTTTTGACCATGTCCAGCTGTTCTTTCTGTTCGGGCCGGAGGTTGGATTGCAGCACCTGTTCGGTGAACCCAACAATCGCATTCATGGGTGTGCGGATCTCATGGCTCATGGTGGCCATGAAGTTTTCACGGGCTTTCGCCAGCTGTTCAGCATCCGCCTTGGCTTCTTTGAGGATCTTGCGGTAAGCGTTGTTTTTCCGGGTGTAGTTGATGATCACAAAGCCCACAAGCAACAGCATAATTGATGCGGCAGCGCAGAAGGCGGCGATCATGCGGTTGGTTTGAATGGCCTGTGCTTCGGCTTCTCCGGTTTCTTCTTCGATGCGTTGTATCTCCTGGTCTTCCAGTTGAAGGATGAGGGTTTGTATGTGGTCGTTTACCAGTTTGCTTTGTCGGGTGAATGCAAGTTGTTTGGCTTTCATTTCCTGCGACCTTTTCAGCTCGAATTGTTGAATGCGTGCAATTTCATGTTGCATCTCTTCGATGGGGACTGGCAGTGGCTGGGCTGTGTCGGCCGGCTTTCGGCTGTTGAATATCTTGTTGAAGATATTGCTGACGGAATTTTCTTTCTCTTCTGCAGTTGATGCTTTTTTGTTCGGACCGGTTTTTAGTTTTTCCGAAATCTTTTTAAGGGCAAGGTCTACCTGGTCTCGCTCCTGCATGTTGAGGATGCTGTCCAGGATCAGGAACTTCTTTTCAATGAGTTTGCTCACGCTGTCGATCGTGGATCTTTGAAACCGGTCTTTTGCACTCAGATCATAGAGCTTGTCAATTTTTTCATCAATGGATGTGACGGCATGATAGTAAGGTATCAGATACCGTGGTTCCTTGATGATGGAATAGGACTGTACACTGCTTTCAGCGTTTGAAATGTCCGAGAGAATGTCCTTTAAAAGGATCTGTGTGATATCCGGTTTGGCTGCATCGTTCAGCGAGTTGACGATGCCGGATATGCTTTTGTATGCGAAGATGCCTGAGGCGCCTACGATCAATACGGTGATGACAATGGCAACGATCACCTTGATTTCGAACGTAAATTGTTTTTCCATATGCGACGTATTCGTTCATCCGACCGTGAACCGGGTATGGCAGGATCACCGGGTAGGTTGCGAAAGGTGTGCCGAGAAGTTCATCCTGATAAAGCTTTGTTGAAGATCAGATGCTTAGCTATTGTTCCAACGAAAAAGGGTGTCTGTGATTTTCGCAAAATGCAACAAACTTTTGCAAAATGAAACGGGATTGATGTTCGGTTCACCCCTTTAAAGAATCCATCTTTTGAGCAGGTGGCTTTGTTAAAAAGAGGGCAAAGTCCTTCGGTTAAAAGCATGCCACCAAGACGCTAAGCCACAAAGGTTCATTGCACGAACTTTTTTTTGTTTTCCTTGGCGCCTTTGTGCCTGCGTGGTAAAATACCAGGCGTAACATTGAAAACTTAATCGCCGTCTTGGACGGTAGGTTTCTAAGTTGATAAAAAAAAGCCCTGTAGCAAGTGATATGCTACAGGGCCAGGCATGGGGAAGACGCAATCCCTCTTACTTGTTCGTAATGATGTTGCCCTGGATGGACCAGGCGAAATCCACCCGAACGCGGTTGTTGAAGTAACCCGTGTCGTTCAGGTCTACATACTGGTCGGTTGAATAACCGAGGGCAGCGCTACCGGTATCAGCCGTGGCAAATACGTGGCAGCTCATGCAGTTGGTTTGCACGCCGTAGATGAAGTTCTTGTTGAGTTTACTGGGATTGCTTGCAAATACATTCGGACCGAAACCTGCTTCGAGGAAAGGATTGAAGCCAATCACGGCGGTCACACCTTTGTTGGTTCCTCCGGTGATGGGTTGGTTGGGCCATACCATGTTGTAGGCGGTAGACACGGCGTAGTGCCTGGCGGCGCCTTTGATGTAACTGTTTTGCAAGGTAGCGGCAAACGAGGAACTGGGGGCAAAGGGAGTTCCCGGGTTGGGTGCCCAATAGTAGGTTTGCCAGGTCCAGTTGCTGATCTCCTTTGAAGTAACGTGCATGGCTACGAGCATGGCCAGATCACCGGCGTCTGCCACCACACCTTGGGTTTGCTGTTGTTGGTTCAGGTAGGCAGCCATGGTGCTGTCAACGGTGAAGTAGAGGAAGTCGGTCAGGTTGCAGGTGGATGCTTCCGTGCGGGGTTCGTCTTGTTTCACTGGCGTCAGCGGTTTGCCGGGTGTTTGTCCGTTGTTCACATCCACAAACACGTAGCTGTCCCATGTATCGTTTGCCGGGTCGAAAGCACGTGGTGGGTTGGGGGTGCCTGGCCATGCCGGCATGCGGATGTAACCGTCGCTTCTCTTGCCCACGTAATAGGTGGGTTTGATGGTGATGGCGTCAGACGGAAATGCAGGGATGGCGCCGATGGCCCCGGGTCTCTTGTAGCTGTCGAGCACCGACTGTTTCAGGATCTGGTTGGTGAGGGCGTAGTTGGCTGCGGCCGGACTGTAAGCTACCGTTACCCAGAAATTGTTGCCTTTGCCGGCAGACGTATCGGTGCCTCCGCCGAACCGTGCACGTGCAATGGCGGCATGCACAAACTGGTTGGGCTTGGCGAGCGGGGTGCGGGCTACCTTACCCCGGCTGGTTTTTGTGTTGCTCTGGGTCATGTCTTTGATCTCGGAGATGCCCAGCCATGTTTCGTACACCAGCAAGGAATCACCCTTGTACACTTCACCCGAGTTGGCTGTGAGCCCGGCCCAGATGTTCCATGCGTGGTTGTAAATGCTGGTGGTGTCGCGGTTGTTCAGCCAAGTATAAATGGTGTTGGAATCTGTCGGGAACTGGAAGCTCCCGAAGGTTTTCAGGTTAACGGACTGGATGGTGTCCACCGCTGGCGGCTCTTTTGTTTCGGTGTCGTCTTTCGGTTGTTGGTTGCAATTGACAAGCATGATGCTGGCAGCGATGCCGCCCAGTACAAGGCCTATCATGGTGGTTTTGGTGCGCATAACGGGTGTTTTCATTTTGATGCTACGTAGATGCATAAGACATTCCGCCCGACCCGGGCATGCACAGGCATGACGCGGACCGGATCCGGTTATTCTGAACAGAACGCCTTGCGGTGTTCTGCTTCCACACGAAAGTTATACTGGGTGATTCCTCCGTACAGAAATCTGGGCAAGTGTAGAGATTCCTCCGGTGATCTCAAAGGAGGCGGAATGAAATGTTGATAAGTTGTTAATCAATCAAGGCTCTGCAGCTCAAACGAAGGGAATACGCCTACGGTGAAACGTTTATCGGGAGGAGGGTAACCCATAAATCATCCTTGATTTTCCCGACCCTGTTCTGCCGATATACAATTGATAGGGCATCGGTGTCTTGACTTCCCTTCCTGTCAGGTCGAACAGTTTTTCTATTAACTCGGGCCTATCATCCTGTGCCTCCTCAATCCCGTTCACCGGACACGTGCCCACCAGGTCATCCACCTGAAACGGCATGGATCCAATCATCCCGATTCCATAAGGTACCCACACCATGTATGTGCCGGTATCGGTTACGGTGATGGATTGTGTGGTGGAGCCATCTGACCATAAATAGGAAGCTGCCGTTGGTGCCGTCAGTACCAGGTCACCCACCGGGCGATCACAACTGATCTCCGGCCTGGGTAGGGTAAAATCGAGATCCTGGGCGAAGCTTCTGTAGGCTGCCACCGAGTCGCGGAAGTATACATTCACCATGGGTTGATCATTGGCGTCAATCAAAGTGAAAGATGGTGCGGGCCGATAGATGAGGCCCCAGTTGATCAGGTGGAGGTCGTCGCTTCGGTGTTGGTGGCTGCCCATCGCCATGGTGTATGTGGATGGTTGATGGGTGTATGACCATGCTTCCGCGTATTCCATTTTGGCGGTGTCCAGGGTATACTCAACGGCGTGGGACGGACCGGAAGGATTGTTGTTGTTAAACATCGAATAGCGACCGTTGCCAAGCTTGCGGATGTGGTGCTGCCCGCTGAACGGCGTACCCGATGTCAGCGTAAAGTCGGACATGCTGCCGCCCCATCTCCACATGATGGCGCCGGTGGTTCGGTTCACCTTATAGATGGTACTGGTGTGCCGTCCCGACAAAAGGAAATTCCCGTCGTCATCCATCTCAATCGCATTGAAGTGCAGGTAGTCGAAAGCATTGGGGTTGTAGTTGAAGCCGTCGATGAATTCGGTCGGGTGGATGTGGTCGGTGCTCGTCCAGGAGAAGAGCAGCTGGTTGTTCTCGTCAAACTCATACAGGGTGTTGGCAATCACATTTTCGTTGGCCAGTCCCTGTTGTCCGTTGAATGTGTAGGCACTCAGATCCATGACCGTGTCTTTCACCCCGAACACGATCTTGTGGTGGTTGGATGTGAGCGTATACTCATGTCCGTCGAATGTGATACCCGTAGGTGCAGCCAGTGTATCTACCGGGTTCAGGCTGGTATCCATTTCGATGAAGCGCACACCTTGCGGTCCGGATTGATAGTAAACAAAGCGCTGGAATTCGGGGTGGTACTCAAAACCGCTCCGGACGGTATTGTCGGATGCGAACCAGGCCAGGTATCCGTCGGCATCGAGGATGGCCATGTCGCGGTTACCGGTTTTCCCATTCAGCATCGAAGTGGTGGTGAGAAAGTAGCCGCTGTATCCGGATGACAGCTGTTCGAATTCGTATGCCGGAAATCCTACCGGTACGGGACGGTTGAAGTTTTGCGCGTGTACCGCTCCGCAGAGCAGGGTGATCAGCAACGGAAGTTGAGGACGGAGACGGTTTTTCATCAACACATTATAAAGCCGATAGCGGGAATGTCTCTTTTACCCTCACACCGCGTTCGGTCATTTGCAGGGTGCAGCACTCGTTTTCGGGGTCGTGTTCGAGGAAGAGCACGTATTCA
The DNA here is from genome assembly GCA_020635855.1 of Flavobacteriales bacterium. NCBI lineage: Bacteria > Pseudomonadati > Bacteroidota > Flavobacteriia > Flavobacteriales > Flavobacteriales bacterium. The sequence goes on from JACJYZ010000003.1 coordinate 668,107, forward strand.
TTTTCTACTGCCTCACGCAGGAATTTTTCTTTTTCATCCAATGTGATCAGCGGGCGCACATCATAGCTCATCACATAAGAAAGGGGGATGTGTCCGACCGAAGGCAGCAGGTCGGCCATGTACACGAGGGTGCGACCTTTGTATGGGATCTTAGGAACCATCATCGCTTCGGTGTGCCCGTATGCTTTCAGTACGGAGAGTCCCTTTATTACCTCACTTCCGTCGTTCACGAATTTCAGTTGTCCGCTTTCCTGGATGGGGAGGATGTTTTCTTTCAGGAAGGATGCCTTCTCTCGGGCATTCGGATGTACGGCCCATTCCCAGTGATCCTTTTCCGACCAGTAAACGGCATTGCGGAATGCCGGTTCGTAGCCTTCTCCGGAAGCGCGTTTTTTGATGCTGCCACCGCAGTGGTCGAAATGGAGATGGGTGAGGAACACGTCGGTCACATCATCAAAACCGAACCCCGCACTTCGCATGGTTTTTTCCAACGTGTCATCTCCGTGCAGGAAATAGTAACCGAAAAACTTCTCGCTTTGTTTGTCGCCCATGCCATTGTCGATCAGCATCAGGCGGTCGCCCTCTTCAACCAGCAGGCAGCGCATGGCCCAGCTGCACATGTTGTTCTCATCGGCCGGGTTGGTTTTGTTCCAAATGCTTTTTGGTACTACACCGAACATGGCTCCTCCGTCTAACTTGAAATTACCGGCGTTCACAGGATATACATTCATTGCTTCAAAGTTTGTTGAACGAAAGTAACAATTATTCCACGAGGGAATTTGTGTATATTCAAACCCGGTAAATAAAAGGCGATGGACACGAAGGCACAAAGACACAAAGTGTGTTGAGGTGATCGGTAAATATCTTCGTGTCGGTGCGCCTTCGTGGCGAACTTTTTGAAAAACTGAAAGGAAGATGAGGGTTCATTTTATTGCCATCGGAGGCAGTGCCATGCACAACCTGGCGTTGGCCATGCATGCATCCGGTCATGACGTCACCGGATCGGATGATGAGATCTTTGAGCCTTCGCTCAGTCGCCTGCGCAATGCGGGCATCCTGCCCGACAAGATGGGGTGGGATGCAAGCCGCATCACGTCTGACCTGGACGCGGTAATCCTGGGTATGCATGCGCGCAACGACAACCAGGAATTGATCCGGGCGCGTGAGCTCGGACTCAGTATTCAGTCCTACCCCGAATTCATTTACTCGGTTTCACAAAACAAGAAACGTGTGGTGATCGGCGGCAGCCACGGCAAGACCACGGTCACCAGCATGATCATGCATGTGCTCAAAAGTTGCCAGGTGGATTTCGACTACCTGGTGGGTGCACAGCTGGAAGGCTTCGAACGCATGGTGCGCATCAGCGATGCACCGCTGATTGTGATCGAGGGGGATGAATACTTGTCGTCGCCACTGGATCTGCGACCGAAGTTCCATTGGTACAGGCCGCACGTGGCCATTGTTACTGGCATTGCGTGGGACCACATCAATGTATTTCCAACGTGGGAGAACTACCTCGAACAGTTTGATATTTTCCTATCACTCATTGAAGACAACGGTGTGCTCGTTTACAACAGCGACGATACCAACCTGGTGGCGCTGGCGGAAAAGCAGAAAGGACGCATCACCCTGGAGCCTTATGCCACGCCCCCGCATGTGATCCGCAACGGGGTCACCGCCTTGCAAGTGAATGGGCACGAAACATTGTTGCAAGTGTTCGGAAAACATAACCTGCAGAACCTGGCAGGTGCGATGCATGTGTGCATGCACCTGGGCATTTCGAAAGCGGATTTTCTTTCCGCTATTTCCACGTTTCAGGGTGCGGCGAAGCGACTGGAAAAAATAGCGGAGACGCAGGATGCAGTCGTATTCAAAGATTTCGCACATGCTCCGTCCAAACTGAAAGCGGCATTGTCTGCCGTAAGGGAACAGTTCCCGGAGCGCAGCCTGACCGCGGTGATGGAGTTGCATACGTTCAGCAGCCTGAACAAAGCGTTCTTGTCGCAGTATGCGGGATGCATGGATCCGGCTGACAGGGCCATCGTGTATTTCAACCCGCACACCATCGAGCACAAACGATTGGAGCCGATCAGTACCGAGCAGGTGAAGGAGGCTTTCGGTAAACCCGACCTGGAGGTGTTTACGGATGCGAAGGAACTGGTGCGTGAACTCAAAGACTTTGCCTGGCAAAACAGCGCGTTGCTATTGATGACGTCGGGCAATTTCGAGGGGGTGGATCTGAATGCGTTCGGAAGGGAGTTGCTGGAGAGAAGTTTGTAGTTTGCTTCGCCCTCCGTAGCTTCAGCGGAGGAGGGTGGTTTCCGGTTGGTAGTTGGATAGCATACGAGATCCAACTTGAGACTCCTCACTTGAGACTTACTTCCGGGGTGTACCAATCCCCGCCCCTCCCTGCCGGAAAGAGAGTGGGATGCATTGTCCATTTGCTTTCTATTAAAAAGCGTTGCTTATAAGCAACATCCCCTTTAAACTTCTTGCTGGGCAAGCATTCCGTAGTAACAAGTTAAATACCGGTATTGTTCCCGCAGGTCTCAACACAGCTTTTTGGTAAAACGGGGCTTCTCCAGACCCCGTTGCTGGTATTACTCAGAGAAGGAACACTTCCCACAACCGTATTTGCTGTTCATGTCCACCCTTCTTTGTCTTGCAGCCAGTTTGTGTGCGTGGAAAAGCGTGAGGTCGGGTCCGGTGCAGGTATAAGCTTCCAGCGGTGTGAGTCCTTTTATTGCGCTGTGCGGCCGCGCCATGGCAAAATCCTCCACGTTGAGTTTCAGGTTAAGATCCAGCTGTTGGGTATCAGGATGAGCCTGGTGATTGAGATAGTAACACTTGAGTGTTTTGTTGAAAGCCTCGGCCATGGAATTGGAGAAGGCCACATCTTTTAGTGCCCGTATGCGATGAATAGGAATGTGCACCACCTCTTTGATGAATACCTCCACATTGGTGTTGATGTTTTCGGGACCGCCATCGACGACCAGGTTGATGGTTTGAAGATTGGGATGATATTCCATGGCCTTTTGCAAAGCCATACGAAAAGTCATGCTGCGGATGGCTCCTGAGAGTTGAGTGCTGAGGTGAACACACAATGGGAACCGGGAGAAATTGTCCACCACGGTATAGATGTAATGTTTCAGTCCATCCCCGGATTTGAAATAGGTCACATCGGCATGCCAGTATTGGTTGGGTTTGGATGCGCGGATGCCCTGACCATACTTGTGGGATCGTTTGGGTTTCAACCGGCGGATGTTCAACATGGCCGCATACTTATACCATGTGCTTTTAGCCATTGAAACAGACTGGGTTCTCAGCGCATGGTAGTAAACCGAGACCGAAGGCCAGAACCGCAAGCGATTGTCGCTTAACAACTCCTTCATCACTTCCACTTCACTTCCAAGCAACTGGTTGGGATGCACCTTGCGGCAAAGGTTGATCAGGGAATCCGAACACCGCACCCTTACCTGCGTGATCCAGTTGCGCAAAGTAGAAGTGGCGACACCGAGCAACCGCGCACAATCATCCACTGAAATCGTATCTCCAACCCGTTGCACAGCCTCCACGACCTTTTCTCGATGCATGTGCAGTGTATGATGAAAGTGCCTGGCATGCACAAAAATACTTCTGAAGGTGAGTGCCAGACGCAGATAGGCCTGCATCATCTTGCGATCGAAATCATTTTGTGCAGCCTGTCGGGTGATGGTCATCACCTGATCGGAGAAGCGGAACAGATCGTTTCCGAAGTATCGGTCAAAATCCAGGTTACGATACCGGGACACCTGGCTGCGGCTGAGTTGGGCAAGATATTGCGCAGGGAGTATGCCTTGATGGACCAGGAACTTGGTGCAAGTGTGGATGGGGCGGCGTTGGAACCGATCGGTAAAAGCATGCATGAAAGCCGAATGTGTTGATTCGGTGCAAGCTTAAAGATATTCTGAATATAACGTAGGGGTTACTTTTTGAGCAAAATTTCAAGAAGAAGCTTAAGCTCTTTGTCAGTGATTGTACTTTGATCAGATTTGTCGTAGATATCAAGAAGATACACGGTTTGGTTCACAATCCTGACATAGGAAATGAGCCGTGCGCCCCCTGATTTTCCCTTGCCCTTTGAGGCAATAGCAAACCGAATCTTATAGCAATCTTTACCCAGAGGGGTTCCCTGAATGGGATGTTTCGAGAGGGAGTTGATCAGCAGTGAGAGATCATTTCTGATCGTCTTGTATTTCTTTGCCAGCTTTTTGAGCTTGCGTTCGAAAGGTTCGGTGGCGATTACTTCAAAGCTCATCAAGCAAGTCTTTGGCAGACTTTAACTTTTTCTTTCCTTGCTCATGAAGTTCTGCATCGCTAAGTGCTTCAGCCAAATCCTGAATGGTTTGGCCCTTGTGTTTGTCCTTGATTTCTTTCACCACTTTGACGTAATCAAGGCTTTTGAGCAATTCCATAAAGAAAGCACCCCTGTTGTCTTTAATGTCAAGAATCACCTTCATAGAAAGAGTTTTGGATTTAAACAAAGTTAACGAAAATTGAGGTGAATCGTTACCTGCTGCATTTTGATTGGTACACCTATCTTCAAAGGCGACCTGCTCAGGTCGCCTTTTTTGTTTCGCAAAATCAAAGCCATCAAGCAGGCCCGTGGGGCGGCAGGCAGAGGTACCCCGGACGCAGCCGGGTCCCCCAAAGACAGATGTTACCGCTTCACAAAACTTTGATCATGGGAACGTAGCGTATGCTACAGAATAACCGGACGAAGGTGCAACCTTCGCCCAACAGCCCGTTGTCCGAGGTTCGTTTTTAGAATTCCGAGATGCACCTTCGTCATTCGTAATCCGTCATTCGTAATCCGTCATTCGCAATTGGTAATTAGCTGGTCAATGCCCGATTGCTCACTCTTGTCCTATGCCAACTTGAGACTCCTAACTTGAGACTCGCCACTCATTCAACTTTCTTCCCCCAAAACTGCACCACGCCCCACAACACGCCCAGTCCGAGCAGCATGGAGAATGCCGGGTGAAGTCCGAGTCCGGATGGCAGCGTACCGAACAGCAGGGAGGTGGCGCCCACCACCATTGCGTACGGCAGCTGTGTGCGCACGTGATCGATGTGGTTGCAACTGGAGGCCAGGGATGACAGGATCGTGGTGTCGCTGATGGGTGAACAGTGGTCGCCCAGCACGGCGCCGGCCAATACACAGGCCGTTACGTTGTGAAAGATAGGCAGCGTGGCAGCCATGTCGTAACCGTGTGCCTGGCATACAGACCATGTGGCGGCCAGCACCAGCGGGTACAGGATGGCCATGGTACCCCATGAACTTCCGGTGGAGAACGCAATTACGCAGGCCATCAGGAAGGTGAGCGACGGCAGGATGGTCGGCGGAATGCCGCTCGACAGCAGGCTGCCCGTAATGAAATCAGCCGTATGCATGTCGCTGGTGACCGCGGCAAGCGACCACGCCAGCAACAGGGTGAGGATGGCATGGAACATCGACTTGAAGCCGTTCACCATGGAAGTGATGCAGGTCTCCAGGTTCATGAGTCTTTGGCCGAGTGACAACAGCATGGCCGTCGCGGCGGAAGAGAGAGACGACCACAACAGCGCTGCATATGAATCCGCATTGCCGATCAGCACACCCAGCTTCTGAAAGAAGTTTCCGGGCGGACTTTCCATCATGTCCATCGATGCGAAAATGCGTCCCAGGTTTTTGGGTCCCACCTGAATGCCCTCATCAAGCAAGGCATCATAAGTGGCGTTCATGCCGGTGTATAGCAACCCGATGATGGCGCCTCCGACCAGCACAAGGATGGGAACCACTGCATTCAGCGCCGAATGCTTGATCCCTTCCAGCGGCTCGAACTGACCCATCTCGGCAGAGGTCAGGCTGCGGCTTTTGTCGCTTTCCACTTCCCCGTGGTGTACCGCGCGTTTCTCCGCCTTTAACATGGGGCCGAAGTCGCGGTTGCGTAAGATCAGGAACAACATGAAGACAAGCGTAAATACCGGGTAAAAGGAATATTGCAAGGATGAAAAGAAGATGGAATAACTGCTTTCCTTGATGCCGGTGCCCACGGTGCCGGATGAAATGTAACTCAGCTCGGCACCGATCCATGTGGTGATGAAGGCCACCGCCGCAACCGGTGCCGCGGTGCTGTCAACCAGGTAGCTGAGTTTCTCCCTCGATATCTTCAGCTTGTCGGTGATCGGGCGCATGGTGTTGCCCACCACCAGCGAGTTGGCGTAGTCGTCAAAGAACACCGCTACCCCGAGGAACCAGGTAACGAACTGGCCCGATTTACGCGTGGAGGCATACTTCGACAACCGGTTCACAACGCCCTGCATGCCCCCGTTTTTGGAGATGATGCCCACCATGCCACCGATGGTCAGCGAGAAAATGATGATGGCCGCATGTTCTTCATTGCTGAGCCCGCGGATGAGGTATGTATCAATCACCGCCAGGAAGCCGGAGAAGATGCCCATGATGCCCTTGGTGTAAAAGCCCAGTACGGAAGCACCGAACAGGATGCCTACGAAAAGCGAAGAGATGACCTCACGGAAGATGAGCGCCATCACAATGGCCAGCAGGGGTGGGAGGATCGATAGCCACAGCGGCATCGGATGAACGGGTTGCTGGTAATGATATGCACCGATCGAAAGGGACAGCTCTTCATCGTCGGAGGAAAAAACATGTGTTACAACCGCCTTTCCATCATCTGACATGTCCACATCATGCGTTTGGTCGCCGATGGTCACACGCAGCTGACCGTACTCCATCAGGTCGGGATGACCCAGGTCTTTGGCGTGGATCTCGATGGAGGTCTCCATGTCGGCCACGATCAGGTCGGGAACGGTGACTTCGAATTGGTCGGCTTCAAAGTTCAATGCCCTGGCGGGTGTGATGCAATGGAACCATGCCATTGCCACCAGCAGGATGATGTGAATGGGTGAAAAGCGTTTCTGCATACCGGGATTAGAATATCACGACTACGGGGGCGAAGATACACTGTTCCCGGAAAGCACAAAAGATATTAAACAACAGACCTTGGACTTCTAATCGCAGTTATGCATACGCCCCCGTTCATTGTCCTTCCGCTTCGTTCCCGCGACGCCCCATTCGTCATTCGTCATTGGTAATTGTCATGGCAAGCCGCCCCCGTATCTCCAACCGCCAACTTGAGACTCGCGACTTGCCACTCGCAACTTCATGTGGCGTACCTACGGCACGCAGGAATCATCCATTGAACCGAACGCTACCCATGTGTTGCTCCTATGGAGCAAGCCACTTCGTATAGCTGGCCGCTACTTACGACTAAGGACTAAAGACTAAAGACTTACGACTATCTTTTCTTACCTTTGAAGAAAGCATCACGCCATGACTGATTACCATCATATCATCACCATTGATCCATCGATCAGATTCGGAAAACCCTGCATTAAGGGCACAAGAATTTCTGTCTATGATGTGCTGAGTTGGTTTGCATCAGGCATGTCTAAGGCAGATATCCTTTCGGATTATCCCGAACTTACCGAAGAACAAATTCAGGCATGTCTGGCGTATGCGGCCGATAGGGAGCACAAAATACGCGTGGCCTCGTGAAGCTTCTTTTCGATCAGACGGCATGTTTGGAAATCATTGCTTAAAACAGTTCCCCGAAAGCACAAAAGATATTGGATTATAGACGCTGCCTGCCTTTTGAATACATACCCATGTTCATTGCCATTTCGCTTCGTTCCCACGACGCCCCATTCCTAATTCCTAACTTCTAATTGCTAATTAAACAGTAAGCTGCTTTGTTTGCCGAACCGCCAACTTGAGACTTGCAACTTGAGACTTGCAACTTACTTTTCTTATCTTGCCCCCAGCTAACGTACAAAGTACCCGTCATGAAAAAGAACACTTTGAAATACCTGGCCGGCGCATTGTTGCTTACCATGGCTGCATGTCAACCCGGAGGAAACGATGACGACACAACGGCCAACGACAGCACCGCTGTAAGCCAGGCCGAAGAGATCACCTCCTATGGTGAAACCTGGGTTAGCGAAGGTCATGTGGAAGTGGCCATGTTCAAAGAATTGCTCGAGCTGGGCGGTGAAGACCAGAAGACACTGGATGTAGGTGGCTCGCTGCAACAGGCCGGTGCCAACATTGTACTTGACGGTGGCGACGGTGCAACCCTATCCATGGCCACCAAAGAGTTTTCCGTACCCGAAGCGTGGGTGGGCAAACAAGTGGTGGTGAAGGTGCAAGGTGATCGCCAGCCCGGCGGTGACGGCAGCGAGTTCAAGTTCACCGCGCTGGGCGTAATGCTTCAAAAGTAATTCCCGTTCAGGCCGGTTGCCCGGTGCTGCAGAACAAGCGCAGCGCTTCATATAGTTTCTCGGTGGGAAGTCCCATTACATTGGTGTATGAACCCTCCACTTTTCGGATGGCCACATGCCCGATCCATTCCTGCACCCCGTAAGCTCCGGCTTTGTCGTAAGGCTGGTACCGATCTACATAATCGGCAATCTCTTCTTCGGAAAGCGAACGGAAGTATACCCGCGTCAGGTCGTACAGTGTTTCGATGCGGTGCCGGTCACGCAGCGTTACCCCGGTGATCACCTCGTGCATTTTTCCTTCCAGGCGTTTCAGCATGGAAATGGCTTCTTCCCGGTCGGCCGGTTTACCCAGCACTTCACCTTCCAGCAGCACAATCGTATCTGCGGTTACCACTACGGTATCTGCCTTTTCATCTTCCAGTGGAACGGCTTCGGCTTTGATCCGGCTGAGGTGCATGGCGATGGCTTCGCGTTGGAGGGAAGGATCAAAAGACTCGTCCACATGCGTGGGTTCCACCCTGAACACCAGGTCCATTTCTTTCATCAGCTGTGACCGCCGGGGTGATGCTGATGCCAGGATGATCTCACAGTTTTGTTTCATATCGGATAGCTCAGGTTGTGCCAGATCACCAGCATGTAGAGAATACCACACAGCATGATTACCTTGGAAAGCGTACTGGCCCTGTGAAAACTTTTGGGCGTTTTGGCCTGGATGGTGATGAGGGCCAGGATGAGCAACGGTAGTTCAATCAGCAGCGCAAAGTAGGTGGCTGAGATGGCATCACCCGCTTCCTGTTGCAACCGCATCAGCATACCGATTGCTACCATGGTTGCTCCCAGCACCAGGGTGGTGAACACCTTGGTGAAAGGGATGCCTGCAAGGATGGGCAGGGTGTTGTAACCGGCAGAGAGATCGCCTTTGTAATCCTCCATGTCTTTGATCATCTCCCTGATCCATGTCAGCAGGAAAGCGAACAGGGTGTATCCCCAGACGAAATCGAAATTGAACCAGAATACCTCCAGGTTGCGGGCTTCATGAATGTATTCGTATACGCCGGTCAGCAGCGGAACCAGGGCAGACAGTAACGCCACCACCAGGTTGCCGATCACCGGCATCGACTTGAAGGCGCTGGAATAGAACCACAGCAAACCGGCAGCCAACACCTGCACCAGCATCAGGTTCCACATGTCCACTTCCCAGGCGATATAAAAAGCGATTACAAATGCCAGTCCGTTGAAGGCCATGTACAGGTTCATTACGGTTTCTTCGGAGTATACCTTGCCCACCATCGTCTTATTTCCCTTGTTCACCTGGTCGGCCTCCACGTCGTGGTAGTCGTTGATCATGTTTCCCGCAGCGGCGATGAGTACCACTGATAACACCAGCAGCCAGAAACTCAGTTCCCCCTGTTGCAGGGTGATGTCGTTCACAGCCAGCATCGGGCGCAGCAAACAATAGCGAACCATGGCCATGGTCAGCGCCATGATCAGCAGGTTGGGCCAGCGGATGAACTGCAGGAAGTTTTTCACGGCTACCAGTTCAGGGCGTCTTTGGTCAGGTGGTGAGAATCCGGATCGTACCATTTTCCCTGGATCTTCATGAGTTGTTCCAGGATGTCGCGGATGCAACCATGGCCACCCTTATGAGGAGACACGTACATGGAAATGGCCTTGATGTCTTCCGAGGCGTCAGCCGGACAGGTAGGCAGGCCTACTTGTTTCATGATCTCGTAGTCGGGTACATCATCGCCCATGTACAGCATGGTTTTCGGGTCGATGTCGTACATGTGGATGAATTCTTCGAATGCTTCGATCTTGCGGCTGCAACCCAGGTAAATGTCTTTCACCCCGAGATTTTTGAACCGTTCCCGCACCGCTTCCGATTTCCCGCCTGTAATCACGGCAATGTGGTAGCCCATCTTCACGGCATGTTGCAGTGCATAGCCGTCTTTCACATTCATGATGCGCAGCGGCTGCTCGCCCGGTAACAGGATCACGCTGTTGTCGGTGAACACACCGTCCACATCAAATGCCATCGCCTTCACATCGGCAAGTATTTCCTTATAGCTCTTTTCCAAGGTGCAGAAGTTTGTGCGAAAATAGCCAATCCGGCGGACTACCGGAATTCAACATTCAGTTCATCCACCCATACCTCACCTGCATCGCCGTTCAGGTTAACAAATACCTCAACCACCGCGTCGGGCGGAAATGTCTGTTCCGGGTGAACGCCAAATTGTTGCTGCTGCCAGTTGCCGGGAACGGTGCCGTCGCTGCAAAGCGGACCGTGAAAGGCATACAGTTCCTTTCCTGATCCTGTTACATATATATCCAGCGATGCGTTGTTTGGCTGCACACACAGGCTGGCAACCGAAACCGATATGGCCTGAAAGTCGCCGATTTCCGACACCGAACGTTTTAACCTCATGCTGTTGGTGAAGGGATAACGCACGCGATCGGCCCATGTGCCTTTGAAGCTGGTTGAGTCGTCGGCGTATTCCGGCCTGATGAAAGCATCAGGGAATTCAAAGTCCTGGTGGTATCGCACCACCTGCTCCCCGTTGTCAGCAAAAGCTTCACGTGTCCATGTTCTGTCGCGCATGGCCAGTTCCCAGTTCGCTACGCGACGGTAACCGAAGTGCCGGCTGTCTTTTTCTTCGATGGACTTCCGTATGTTCTCACCATAGGCCCATGTGGAAACTTTTGGTGCATATTCCAAAGCGAATCCGCCGTGCACCACCAGGTTAGCGGCCACCACCACTACGGCAGCCCTGGTCAGCAACTTTTTACGGAACCACTTCTGCCATGAAAAACAGGCATACCATACGATGAGCGGAAGCAGAAGGTAAAAGGTGAAGGATCCCGGAGAACGAATGGAAAACAGGTAGCTTACATACAGCAGGATCAATGCGCCCGCCGTGAGTCTGCGGGCTACCTTCCATTCCGGGCGGTTGTTGCGGAGAAAGAAGTTCACGATGTAAAAGCCACATTGCGCCAGTCCGGCAACAAACACGATGATGAGCAGCGGAGCCATCCACCAATGGTCACGGATCAGTTGCATTTCCCCTTCGGCACCGCCCATGATGAAAAACCTGATCTCGTAAGAAGCGAATCCCATGCAACGGAACACCAGGTCGAAAAAGCGGCCCAGGTTCTTCGTTTGAAATACCACGTTGTTGCCCACACCGCCGCTGCCCATGTCGCTGTACCGGATCAGGGTCGGATAAAGGGTAGACAGGGAGATGAGCATACCGGCCAATCCGATCAGCGCCAGTCCGGAAGCGAATTTCCACCCGCGTTGTTTCCACATCTGAATAAAAAGTGGAAAAGCAAGACAGGGCATGAGCACCCACGACAGGTGCAGTTGCATGGCCCACCCGATGGCGAATCCGATAATAAAAAAAACCCAGCCGGGGCGAATGGATTTGCCGCCATATGCATACCCATCGAGCAACACGATCCAGAAAGGGATGGCCATCACCAGCAGGTAGGAAGGGTTGATGGGGGTGGTGCTGAAGTTGAGTGTCCAGGGTGAGAACCAAACCCACATCCAGATGAACCAGGCCGGAACGCCGGGAAACTTCCGCACCAGGTAGGCGCCCAGCAGGGTGAGGGAAGCAAAGGAAAGCAGGTTGAGGAATATGATCGGACTGGCAGGATGGGCCCACAGGTAAAACGGACCGCCGACAAGGAGGCCTTCCAGTGCGCCGGGAATCTGTGATTGGGTATGCACCACATCCGGTCCCCAATAAGGCCATACGCCGGTGGTGAAGTATTTCAGTCCGATCAGGTACGTGTGGTAGTAGTCCTCCCCTTTGATGGCCATCGACAGCCCGTAAAGCGTACGCGCCACCAACGCCAAAATGGCAACGATCCACCAAAGCGGATTGCGAAACGGATGGCCTTTGAACGGGTGTGACAAAACTGTAACGAATGATCTTCCTCCGCTGAAGCAATGGAGGACGCAGCTAACAACTAACAACTAACAACCATCAACCATCAACCATCAACCATCAACTAACTTCCCAATCGCTTCCTGATCGCCATGAACGTGCCTATGATCATCAATACGCTGCCCAGCCAGAGGATGTTGATGAACGGGAACACAATGGCTTTCATGATGATGAACTCCGCCCCTTTGTCTTCCTTTTCTTTCAGCTCCACCACGAACGCATCTTTCTGCGGGATGATTTCCTTGACGGTGAGTTTGATGCCCAGCGACGCTACTTCATCTTCAACATATCTGAAGTGGTCTCCGGAAATCAGGAATACGGGGTTCAGTGGGTGACTTTGTTTGTCCACGTCAATGGCATGGAACCGGATCACGGCCCCGATCTCGTTGTCGGCCAGGTGCAGGGCCTGCCGGTCGAGGTCGCGGCTGACGGTATCGAGCACGATCATGGCGCGTTGTGCGAAAAGTGTATCGCCATATGTCAGCGTGTCAATCGTCACCTTGTTGTTCTCACCCTTATCGGGTTGGGTGAATTCAGACAGGTCGGCATACTGCACGTGGGTGTAAATGTCTTTGAACAGGAAATGTTTGGTAGCGGGTTCGGCCACGTTCCCCATCATCCTGTTCATCTGTATCAACGGGCGCAGGGTGAAGGCCTCGCTCATGTGCCCGTCCGCCCCTGGTTTCAGGTATTGGATGTTGTAATAGATGTGTACGCCTTCCTTTTCCTTTCCGGTGTATGTGATGCGGTAGTCGCCCATTTTCAGGGTGTCGTTTTTCACCAGCATGATGTTCTCCTTGTTCGGAAGGTCTTTGGCGATCATGTCAAGGTTGTATGCCGAACTGTTCTGGGAGATGATGTTCTGCTTGGCATTCGAGATCAGCGCACCGATCAGGATCAGGCCGAACCCGAGGTGAGCGATGGATGCACCGGCATGGTCAAGTTTGCCCCTCAGGATGCGCAGCCAGTAGTCGGCATTGGCCACCACGGCAAATGTTGCGGTCACCATCAGTGCGATGTACTGGGGATGGTTGAAGCCCAGGGCCCATGACAACAGGATGCCACCGATCAGTCCGACGGCCAGCGAAGGCAACAACTTGTGAAGCCACTTCTTCAGGTCGGTGTGCTTGTAGTTCAGGAACTGGGTAAAACCGATCATCAGCGCAATCAGCACTGCAAAGGCGATTTGCCAGGAATTGTAATGAGCGATGGGGTCGGTGGGTGGTGCCTTGTCGGTGCCGAACACTTTGTTGATCACCGGCGTGGAAGTAGTGAAAATGATCTGGAACGCGGCGATCAGCAACACGAGGGAACCGATGAACATCCAGAACTCACGCGACCACAGGTGCTCTTCCTTGCCGGGATCTTTCAGGTGTTTGTACCGGCTGATGATCAGTGCCACGGCCAGCAGGGTGAAGAAGAACATGTACACCAGCAGTTGTCCGGACATGCCCAGGTCGGTGAAGGCATGCACGGAGGCATCGCCCAGGATGCCGCTTCGGGTGAGGAAGGTGGAATACAAAATCAGGAAGAAGGTCACGCATACCATCACCACGGTGGTAAACAGCGAACGTTGTTTGGATTTGTATATGAGCATCAGGTGCAGGGATGCCACGAGTGTCATCCACGGAACGAGCGATGCATTTTCCACGGGATCCCAGGCCCAGAACCCGCCGAAGCTGAGGGCTTCGTAGGCCCATGCCCCCCCCATCAGGATGCCGGTGCCGAGTACCAGCACGCCGAGCAGCGTCCACGGAAGGGCGGGTTTGATCCAGCCGCCGTAGTTGCGTATCCACAAACCTGAAATGGCAAAAGCGAAAGGCACCACGGTGAGTGCGAAACCCAGGAAGAGAGTAGGAGGGTGGATGGTCATCCAGTAGTTCTGGAGGAGCGGGTTGAGGCCGCGTCCGTCCAGGTGTTCGAGGTAGTTCGGTTGCGAAACGAAAGGCAGGTTCATCATCTCGCTGTGTTCGCGCAGGAGGATGAACGGGTTGCTGCCGACCTTGTATCCGAGTATGTATACACCCAGCAACATCGATCCGAGGAACACCTGCACAACCGACAGGATGGACATCACCGGCGCGCGGAACTCGTTCTTCATCCGCATCAGGAACAACCCGATCACGGCATGCCAGATGGTCCATAGAAGGAAGCTCCCTTCCTGGCCTTCCCAGAAACAGGACAACATGTACCTGATGGGAAGGGCGCTGGATGAGTGTTGCCACACGTAATGGTATTCGAACATGTGGTAGAAGATCATGGAGAACAAGGTCACCACGATGCCAACCACGCCCACCACGTGGGTCAGGAATGCAATGTTGGCCAGGCGTGACCACGAAGCGGCTTTGTCAGGGTCTTGCCTGTTATTTGTAGCAAAGAAGTAGGAAGCGGATGCCAGGAGTGCGGCGACGAATGCGAGGAAAACAAAGGACTTTCCGATGATTCCCGGTAATAAATGTTCGCCGTTGTATACGATCTCCTTCATGGTGTGAGGCGGTAAAGATACGTGCCGCCCCAGGATTTTCAAGCCCTGCTGTTAGATACTCTCTCCGGCGGCGGTGAACTCCTGCATTTCGCCCGGTTTACCGTTGTTGTATTTGGACGGGCACTTCATCAGGATCTTGGAAGCGGAGAATTCTTCCCCGTTCATTTTGCCGATGATCACCACCTGCTCTGAACGCTCGAAGTCCTGTGGCTTGGCGCCGTTGAAATTGACTTTACATTCTTTTCCTTCCTTGTCCACCAGGTAAAAGGAGAACAGGTTGGGGTCTACTTCCGGCTCGTAGATGAGTTCCTTTTCCTTGTTCAGTACGCCCACTACGTGAAAGTTGGTGCCGGGGTGTTCCTTGGCCACGCCGAAGTTTACGTAGGTGCCTGCATCCACCATGGTGCTCAGGATAGCGGCAATGGCCAGTGCGATCACGATGATGCCGATGATATGGGTCTTTTTCATGACGGCTGATTCGGGTTATGTTTTTCCAGCTTCGACACCTTGCGGTCAATGTTTACCAGGTAGATGGTGAGCCCCAGGAAAATAATCACGAGCACCGCCACTACAACGTATATCATGCCATCGGCACGCAACCTGTCGGCCATTTCCACCTGGCTGTTTTGAGCAGGAAGCAACGTAAGTGCCGAGAACAACCAGGCGAGGGTAAGCCAGAGTTTTTTCATCCGTTTGAATTGTTGGTGATGTTCCTCACACGGATCCGGATCGTTGTGATCCACCATGCGAAGAGTGTCCATCCGATGATGGCAGGGTAAAACACCATGCGCATCCTGCTGTCCAGGTCATAACTGTTGAAGCCGGGGTTGCCGCCCTTTCCGGGGTGCAGGGAATCCACATCGCCGACCTTGGGCAGAATGCCGATGAATACAACCATCATCGTATATGCAAAGATATTGTATACAGCTGAAATGCGTGCCTTTTTCTCCCTGTCTTCGATGGCATTCCGCAACACGGCGTAAGCCAGGTATGACAGCATGGTGATGGCGGCGCCGTTGAGCTGCGGGTCGTTGGTCCACCAGGCGCCCCAGGTAAAACGGGCCCAGAAACTTCCGGTGATCAGGCCCAGTGTGCCCAGTACCATGCCGGTGTTGGCGGCTTCTGCAGCTGTGGTGTCACGGCGAAGGCTGTTGCTGTTCAGGTGGCGGATGCTGTTGACAAGCGAGATCGTCATCATGATCATCATGGCGAACCACATCGTCACATGAAAGTACAGGTTGCGGATGGTTTCGTGAAGGATGTTCATGGCCGGTACCTCACCCAAAAAGCCCATCACAATGGTATATACTACCAGTACCACCGCGAGCGATTTCCACCAAATTCCCTTCATTTCTGTATCGGATTCTGTTTGATCATGCGTCGTCCGTTCGGCCACGGATCAATCATGCCAAAGGTAAGGAAATAATAAAAAGGAGAGCACCCAAACAATCACGTTCAGCAACAGCAGAATGCCCACATAGCCCATGTATTCGGAAGGCGGTGTGCCCAACAATGCAAACCTCGACGCCTTGATCAGCGTGATCAGCAACGGCATCAACAACGGAAAGCTGAGGATGGCCATCATGGCTGTGTTCTTTCCCGCCTTGGAGGCAATGGCCGATACCAGGGTGATCACACCCGACAGGCCCGTGCTGCCGGGAATCAGGATAAGCAGGTAACTAACGGGATCGTCCACCGGGTTGCCGAGGAAGAGCGACATGGCCATGTAGTTGACCAGTGAGATGGCAGCCAGCAACACCATGTTGTAAATGATTTTGGAGAGGATGATGGCCTGTGGACTGGCAACCGTGTAATAATAGAACTGGAGTCCGTGACTTTCCTGGATAAAACTTCTCGCCCCGGCATTGATGGCGCCGAACAGCACCATCACCCAGAAGAGTGCGTTCCAGGTGAAAATATCATCCAGGATGCGGAACGACAGGTAGCAGACGAAAACGGTGCTGACCGCATAGAGGAGCAACCCGGCCAGGGCCGAGCGCTGACGCCATTCGATCAGGAATTCCTTGGTGAGCAGCCACCGGATCTCTTTTACCATGCCCAAATGTAATCAACTTGAACAAACCCATTTCGCTATATTTGCATCAACAACCATGGAAAAACTCGACATTCTCGCTTTCGGCGCCCACCCCGACGACATCGAACTCGGATGCGGAGGTACCCTCATCTCCCAGGCGGCCATGGGGCGCAAGACCGGCGCGGTGGATCTCACCCGGGGTGAACTGGGTACACGGGGGAGTGCGGAACTGAGAATGGAAGAGGCCGCAGCTGCAGGTCGCATCATGGGACTGACAGCAAGGGAAAACCTCGGCCTGCGCGACGGGTTTTTCGGGATCGATGAAGAATCCCGCCTGGCCGTGATCCGCGCCATCAGAAAATTCCAACCCGACATTGTGCTGGCACCCGCCGTCACCGACCGCCACCCCGATCACGGGAGAGGCGCCCTGCTGGTTCGGGAAGCCGCTTTCCTGTCGGGCCTGCAGCGCATCCCTACCGACATCGATGGGGAAACACAACAAGCGTGGCGGCCGCGTGTGGTGTACCATTACCATCAATACTATACCAACGAGATCCATTTCGTGGTGGATATCTCCGCCCATTTCGAAAAGAAAATGGAAGCTGTGAAAGCTTACGGATCACAGTTCTATGACCCATCCTCCAAAGAACCTTCCACGCTGATCTCAACACCCGCCTTTCTGGACCACATCCGCAGCCGCGCCGTTGACATGGGTCACTACATCGGCGCCGAATACGGCGAGGCCTTCCTCGGCCACCGCTTTGTTGGGGTGGATGATATTGCGGTGTTGCGGTAAATCAAATTAGAAATTAGGGATGAGGAATTAGAAATGATTGCGTAATTGCGCTTCGCGGTCAGTAGCTCCCTACGGTCGCGCCAATGACCTCTGACCTCCATTGACCATTGACTATTGACTATTGATAATCCGGGAAGTTAGGCGAAGGTTGCACCTTCGTCATGTCCTTGCCACCGGCGTATTTGCAATCCGTGCCCTTATTCATACACATCCAGCAACGGACCATCCAGCCCCGTCCACTTGCATGCGGGCAGACCGGCCGACTTCAGTCCGTCGTTCGTCCATGTGTTGCAGGTGAAGAACAGGTTGTAGGTGCCGCAGCCTTCGAAGAATGCATCCTGTGTGCCGTAAGTGGTGGCGTGAATGGCGGTGGGTTGCTGATCCCGGAATCCGGATTGGATGTAGTTGATGAGTTGCCGGTACTGCTGTTCGTTCAGCCGGATGACCTTGCACCGCGGACCGGTTTCCGGTTGTGCATGATAGGTCACGTGCATGGCGGAAGTGCTGAGCCAGAACATGGCCTTGAATGCCACGGATGCCTTGAGGTCGGCCCAGGTGGGTGTTTCCAGGTAGAAACCTTTGTCGCCCCAGCCGAAGCCGAGGTAGGGCAGGGTGGTGTCAACGGTGGATGGGATGTCAGTCCCCAGCCATGCCGGCCAGTTCATGAGTGCGTGACAGGTGGGTACCACCAGGTCTGTATGCACGCCGTTGGAGAGCAGGTACACGGTGATGTCGCCTTTGATGATATCGGCATCTGTATTCACCCGCCATTTCGACAACAGCCAGCCGATGACCACGTACAGCAAAACCAATGCGGGTAGTATCAACAGGTACTTCATGATGTTTCGAATACGATGACTGAGAACTTTCATCTTAACAGAAAGATTCGGAAGTCAAAATGCCACCATACCGAGCGTACGTAATCGTCTTTTACCATAATGAATAAACGGAAACCGCCCGTTGAAATAAAGTCGGCGGCGATCATATTTGGATTTCTTTTCTTTCTCGGGAGTCGGTTGGCTATCACTGCCCGCGCATTCGGTTTTCTGAACCACATGTTCTTTGGCAGTCGGGATGGAATCCGGCGGCACCGTATCCCGTATCTCCTGCGGCCATGCACTTGCACTTGCTGTTGCACTTGCTCCTGCTCCTGACGTTTTGAAAAACAACAGCAACGATGAAAGCAGGGCGAACCGCTGTAGTCCTTTCGGGACTTTCAGTTCCGGTGCCCACCCGCCATAGAGCTGGTCTTCTCGATACTGTCCGCAGAAGGGTTGTTTCTCCATCTTCAATGCCTCTTTGAATTCCTTTTTCGACAGGTGAGTGAAGTCGATCACCTCCCGTTGGCAGGCGGCGCAAATGCGGCCTCTTTCGGAGGGCGTCATCTTTTCCCAGTCCTCATTGCATTGAAACGCGAGCTTTCCCATATGGTGTGTTTAACGGGAAAATACGGAAAAGAGTTAAGAGATGCTTGCTTCGCGCGCGTAAAAGAGGCTGCGCGGCCATTTGCTCCCTGCGGTCGCGTAATTTAGCTGCGCTGTCAATACGCTTCGCGGTCAGTTGTTTCCGCTGGTCACGTTAATGGTCAATGACATCGGTTCGCCTGCTCATTCCCGCCAATCAACGGAGAGGGTCATGATCAATGCCTGACTGCCAACTTGGGACTCGCGACTTGCGACTTGCGACTTGCGACTGGTCAGTTGTTTCCGCTGGTCACGTCAATGGTCAATTCCTAATTCCTGACTTCTAATTATTAATTACAAAAAAAGGGACCGCCACACGGGCAGTCCCTTTCACATCCTAACCTAAACAGATGTTCCTGATCTATCGAACGACCAGCTTTTGGCTCACGCTGAATCCGTCGGCTTCAACAGTGGCGAAATAGATGCCGCTGTTCATTTCCTTCCGGAGGATGGTGAGTCCGTGACGACCTGCGATCAGTTGGCCATAGTCCTGGCTCATGATCACCTGACCCAGTATGTTGGTCACGGTCAGTCTTACTTTAGCCGTTTTCTTCAGTTCAACTGTAACGGTGGTTTGATCTGAAAACGGGTTGGGGTAGCTGTTTGTGATGGCAAACACATTGTTTTCCTTTTCAACCACACCGGTGAAGTCCGATTCGGTTACGCAAAGGCCATCAATGTATTTGAAAGCAACTGCCTGCAGTGTGTTACCCACATCCGGAACGGCCATGTAGTTCACGGGAACACAGTAGTTACCGCTGCCATCGTCTTTTGCATAATAGGATACGTTGGCGAAGTTCACAACGCCGTCTGCATCCGTACCTGCGGTATAGTTATAAGTAGATGTTCCGGGGTATGTCGGGTGATCGTGCATCTTGGTTGTAAAACCGGTGGTCACATCATATCCCTGCATGAAGCAATCACGGAACAGGTTGGCATCGGGACCGAACGTGGTGGTGTCGGTGTCGAACCATACGAAGAACAGTTTGTTGCCGTCAGGTGTAACTGCAATTTGAGGACGTGGATCTTCGTCGATCACATTGGCTCCATTGCCGTAGCTGCCGCGGAATGTTTGGGGTTTGGCAACCAGCCTTTGTGCCCATGTGGTGCCACCGTCTGCTGAGTAGATATCAAACAGTCCCCAGTAGCCGGCACCTGTACTGATGGTCCAGGCGTTGCTGCCATGGCCCACTGCAACGAATACGTGCGGGTTCCCGTTCTTGTCCACTGCGAGGTCGTGGTCGAATGCAGTGGTGAAGATGGTGTAGGTGGTGTCGTTCAGCGGATTCAGGCTGTCACCGATACCCGGCAGGGTGCTGATGGGTACCTCGATCATGCTACCCCATGTGGCGCCACCGTCGGTGGATTTGTATAATGCCAGGTAGTAAGATGAGTCGGCTTCAAGGGAGAAGCTGGTGTGGGTGATCACAGAGATCCAGCCGGTATTGCCGTTGGGTGAGAAAGCAATGGCCGCATCAGTCGGAATCACATTGGTTGTGTCAACCGTCATGGATGTTACGTGGCTGATGGAATCGTGAACAGCTGTTACGTCTCCACCGCTGTATGTCAGTCGCGACAAGATCAGCTTGTTTTGGAAGATGTTGGTAAGGCTGTAATTCCTGTCACGATGAATCACGAACATTTCACCGCCATCACGGATGGCGTGCATGTCATCCGATACTTCGAAATTCCGTTCGGAATTCGAAGTGTCAACATGTGAAGTGATTGCGCCGGTACCTACGGTGTATGTGCCGTATGTGAAGTTACCCCAGGCTGTGGCTCCGTTGGTTCCACCGAGAACCGGAGCACCATATACCACCCGTGTGCTGTCGGGATCGGTGTTGCCATTCGGGTTGTAGACCACGTTCATTGGGTAACGGGCGTTCATAGCACCGCTGGGTGTATAGACCGGGCCCAGGTTGTTGTTCCAGGTGGCGCCGCCATCCTTGGATACGTCGGTCAGCAGGTAACCGCTACCGGGGGCCGCCGTGGTGGTTGCCGGGTCGGCGCGGTGGGTGAAGCTGATGGTTCCGGTTTCAGGGTCAAGCCAAAGATAACTGGATGCACCTGCAGCGCAAGTGTATGCATTGGCAGCATTTCCCATGTCCACAATGGTAATGGTGGCTGCTGTCTTATTGGCGGCATGCCGCATGAATGATTCCCGGTTGATGGGTGTTCCGGAGACATTGGAAGCACCTTCCTGTTCTGCCAGTGATTGTTTGGAAACCGCAGCTGACGACTGGCGGGGCGATTGGCTTTACGCAAAAGCACCCGTACAGCATACAACAGCTACGAAAAGTAATGGTTTTCTCATAGTCTAGAGGTTACGTTAAGAAATGGTCTGTTAAGCTTACTACGGCTACAAACATATAAAGTAGGAATTCTTGGCGCAAGTACTTTCTCACTTATCTGGAAATCCTGTTGAATTGCAATGGGTCTGCGATGGGAAATTTTTGTCAGCCAATGTAGATGCCGGCGAAGTAAGAGATGAGTAAAACGAACGTGTAGATGGCCAGTTTTCCGACAGCGGTATACGATGCAAAGAAAATATTAAGTCGGTAATGGTTGTATAGGATTAGTATCATCTTCTCTGCCGAATACGCGATCACCGTTCCCCATGCAATGCCCGCCATGCCCCAGGTTGGCATCAGCATCAGGCTGATGCCAACATTAAGGATAATCTCAATCAGCGCAACCTTTGGTATGATCTTATGCTTCCGCCTCCCGATCACCACAACCTGTGGAAAAGTAAGTCGGCTTACGGTGATCAACAGGTATACATTGAATACATCTGCGCTTGCCCCGAATCGTTCGCCGAATACAAACGGGAACAACCAATGACTGGTTAACATAAGTAGGATTGCCGATGGAAATACGATGTGCATCAACCGCACCGACCGCAGCTTGATGGCCTGTAGGGTTTCCTCTTCACCTTTCACTGCGAAGTTGGCAATCATGCTTTGGGAAAGAGCGGAGGCCAACAACAGTGCAACCGGAAATTCCCTGGCACCGTAACGAAAGACCGCAAAGCTTTCCTTGGCCATATATTCGGTTACCAACCATCCGTCAATATATTCTCCCATGCCTGCAACCAATGCGGCAATGCCCAGCGGGGCGGACATTTTAACGAATGCCGGTAAAAAGGAATAGTCATATCTGAATTGGGCGTACCTCCCGAGCAGAACCCATAGCCAGGTGTACCGGCAAACGGCTGCCAGCAAGAGACCATATAAACTATATGTGAAGGGCATGCCCATCCAGGCCGGGATCACCACCATGATGATTTGGATGAGAGCGGACGCAATTCCATATGCGATCATCTGCCATCCTTTCCCCAACAGCAAATACATGTATTCATTCAGGAATGCCGGTACGCCGATGCAGATGTACAATGCCACCCAGGGACCCAGTTGCGGTAAATTTCCCGCGCCGTGCCGCAGGTAACTCCAAACGATCAGGGCAGCCACCAGGGCGGTTGCCTGCAAAACGAGAAAGACCTGAAAGAACAGACGCGACTTGCCATGGCGGTTTACTTCGTTGGCGTGTCCCAACAGCGTTTGAACCATGCCATTTACCCAGAAGAACGTGATGGCGGAGGCGAAGAACAACACCTGCTCGTAGGAGGAAAGGGATTCAGGTGCCCAGGGGCTTCGGGCCAGCAATACACCCGATAGCAGCAATGCACCGTAGCGCACCACCTGGAAAACCTGCAGGGCCCTGCTTTGTATCAGTTTTTCTGCCATTCGGGAGTCACCTGTTTCAATGCGTTGTGAGCACGTATCCAATCCATAAACAACATACAACCGGCAAGTCCAAATATACACGCATTGAGCAAGGGTGGCATGACCCAATGCGCCGGAACCTGCCCCGGCCATCCGGTTTTAAACTGCAAAATATACATGATCGTGTGTGATACACCCTCCATGTTGCATACATAGGCAACCGAAAGAACTGCCATGGACCACCACCTGCCGGTCAGCATATAGGCCCCGGAGGCGAACCATACGGCAGGGTGTATGTATCGCTCATGCATCTGTGTGCAAAAGAAAAAAAAGAAAAAGTTGATCAGTGCGAGGGTGAGAAGGTAGAAAGGTAAAGAGGAGTAAGGGGGTAAAGAGGAAGAATGCAAGGGGGAGGAAGAACGGGGGCGGCTTCGCATCAACATAAATAGCTTCCATATCAGTAGTCCCGACAGGGTACAAAACAATGCCAGTCCCCATGTCTTGGCAGATAGCCCGCCCATCAGGATCTTGTCGGAGGTGGAATAGGGATCACCCGGTGTGATGATGTACCAGAGGTTGTAGGCATGCAATGACAGGTTGGGATAGAAGTCGACTCCGCGCGTCCAGGGGGTCAGGAATGCTTCTGTGAAATGCCCTTTGGTGATAAAAGGCAGCCAGATAAGGATGGGCAACACAACCAGGGATGTGAGATAGGGAACCCGAACCAGCCTTCGTAAAGGGTGCGTTGTAGCCAACAACACCAGCAACGGTGGAACAAAGATGGCCATCTGCAGTTTGCTGAAAACGGCCAGCAACATACACGGGAGCGCCCAACCCGCATGCGGTGTGAATGCCAATGCAATGGCTGCGGTGACAAAAAACAAGGGGATGGCATCATACTGTCCCCACAACAGTGTGTTGTACCAGAGTGCCAGGTTCAATGCAACGGGCATGAACCTCAAACGGGAAAAACGTGAATGCCTCAACCAGTTCCATAAAAGGAGGCATGTTGCGATGTCGAAGAGCACCACAACGTATTTGAAGGCATTGATTGTGGTTGGCGTGATTTGATCAGCGCTGTTGAAAAACAAGGTGAAGAATCGCAACAGGTAGAGGATGACCGGAGGGTAGTTGACATCCGTGCCATGGTAGATGCCGGCCATGCCCGAACCCATCAGGTGTTGTGCCCATTCGAGGGTATAGGATTTGTCATATCCGGAATCGGGTGTGATGATAAAACAAATTACCCAGGCCATGCATGCCGACAGCGCCATCTGCACGGATGCAGGTATGTGCCGGAGCAGTTTCAGATACGCTTTGTTTTAAGACGGATGGAGTTCCCGATCACGATCACATCTGAAAATGCCATAGCGAGGGCTGCGATCATCGGGTTGAGGTATCCGGCGGCGGCAATGGGAATGGCGATCACATTGTAGAAGAATGCCCAGAATAGGTTTTGCTTGATGGTTTTCAAGGTTTGCCTGCTGAGTTTGTTCGCCCACGCAAGTTGTTCGAGGTTGGTGTGACTGAGCAGCACGATTTGCGCAGAATGAATGGCCGCCTGCGTGGCGTTTCCGATGGAAATGCCCACGGATGCTTTGGCAAGAGCCGGTGCATCGTTCACGCCATCGCCTACCATGGCGGTGGGTGCTTCTGCGGAAAAGGAAGCGATCAACGACATTTTGTTTTCCGGACTTTGTTCGCTGTATACTTCTTCAATGCCGCATTGCGCGGCGATCTGTTCGGCTTTGTCCTTTTTATCCCCACTTACCATGATGCAACGGATGCTGAGCTTTTTCAGGGAGGTCACTTCTTCCTTTACCCCCGGTTTCAGTTCATCTTCAATCCGGATGGAAGCGCAGGGTTTTCCATTTCGTACCAGGAAGAGGGCCGCATTACCTGTATCTTCATTCCATCCTGTGAACCTGGCCGAACCCAGGAGGTAGGTGTCACCCTGGGATGTGCGGGCGCTGATGCCGCCTCCTTTGGTTTCTTGTATGTTTTCCAGTGTTAGCTGGGCTGCCGATGCCAGTTCTTCTACCAGTGATTTGGCAATGGGGTGATCCGAGTGTGTCTCCATGCTACGGATCAGGCTTTTTACCTGACCTTCATCGCTTCCGTCATGAACCCGGATTTCCGCCAGGTGAAATCGGCCCGTGGTGAGTGTTCCGGTCTTGTCGAACACAATTTGCTTGATGCGGGCAAAAGATTCGAGTGTGTCTCCGCCTTTGATCAGGATGCCTTTTTTGGCCGCACGTCCAAGTCCGGCCATCACGGCAGTTGGTGTGGCAAGCCCCATGGCGCACGGGCAGGAGATCACCAGAACGGCCACGCTCCTCATTAATGATGTTTGCCAGCTGATGTCGAAGACCCATGCGGATACCAGGAGGGTGGCAAGTGCAATCACCAGAACGGCCGGTACGAATACGGCACTCACGCGATCACCCAGCTTCTGAATGGGAGGTTTGGCCAGTTGTGCCTGTTTGACAAGTTCAATGATTTTGGAAAGAAGCGTATCGTTCCCCACACGTTTTGCCGCCATCTTGATAGAGCCGGATACCAGGATGGTGCCGCCCGTCACGGGGTCGCCGTTGTGTTTGTCTACCGGTATGCTTTCGCCTGTAACCATGCTTTCGTCTATGCTGGTATCCCCCCAGTAGATAACGCCATCCACAGGCACCTTGTCACCGGTATTCACCAGCAGCTTGTCACCCGGTCGAATGTCTTCGTAATTTTTCTCTGTTACCTGCCCATCCGTTCCGAGCACCTTGGCTTTGGTTACCCTGAGTTTGTTCAGTTCGGCCAGCGCCGTGGTGGTTTGCCGCACCGACTTTTCCTCGAGCAGGTTGCCCAGCAGGATCAGTGTGATGATTGTGGCTGCCGTTTCGAAGAAAAGGTAATGGTGCATCTCCGGCTTGCCATAGTAAAGGAGTGCTCCGGCCAGGCTATAGAAAAATGCCGAAGAAGAACCCACGGTGATCAGTACGTCCATGTTGGGTACGCCACTCTTCAGGGAGGCCCATGCGCTGCGCCCGAAATGATACATGCCGATAAGGTATACGGGCAGACTGAGGGCCAACTGGAAAAATGGGTTTTGCAACCACGTTACATTCGGCAGGAACATGTGTAGTACCAGCGGTAGTGACAGGCCGGCGCATATCCAGAACGGACGGGCGAGGTGGCTGTGTTCATGATGGCTGTGATCATGTGTGCCGGTGTGCTCGGGCTGACCGGCACGGTAGCCCAGGGCCTCGATGTGTGCGATCATGTCGGGTATCCGGGAAGGGTCGGTTACATTGAAAGCGGCTTCTTTGGTAACGAAGTTCACCTCCACATTTTCAGCGCCGTCTTTTTCCAGGCTGCGTGAGACCGATTGGGCACAATTCACACAGGTCATGCCATTGACTTCCAGTCGGACCGGTGTATGTTGTTCAGACATATGACAAAGGTAATTATTTGAAAAGCAGTGCTGATGACAATGCAGGAAATCAAAAAATATTTACTTTTGCAAACCTTTCCCGCTGCATCCGGTATGCAGGGGAAGAAATACGGTGGCTGTAGCTCAGTTGGTTAGAGCATCAGATTGTGGTTCTGAGGGTCGCCGGTTCGAGCCCGGTTAGCCACCCGATGAAAAAGCGTCCCACATGTGCGGGGCGCTTTTTTTATATCCCCGATCAACAAATTGCCCGGTCGAGAAAATTCTTTTTTATATTTACCCCATCAACGCTTCAAAGTAAAATGGAACATCATTCTTCAAACAACGCGAACCCGTCCGCTGAGATCTTTGCAGGAGTATATGCTGCAGTGCTTGCGCTCGCCTGGGCCGCGCTGATCATTTTCGGTTAAAGGCCGTTTACCCGTGACTACCATCCGGGAATTCGTTTGATCGCCTGACATGCTGTTTCACGAATGGGGATAATATCTACCTTTGTGCATGCACGACAGTATTCTCATTTTAGATTTCGGATCGCAGTACACCCAGTTGATTGCCCGCAGGGTTCGGGAGTTGAATGTTTACTGCGAAATAGTTCCCTTTAACAACATTCCTGATTTCGGTGAAGAGGTGAGAGGAGTCATCCTTTCAGGTAGCCCGTCATCTGTTCGCGATAACAAAGCCCCCGCGCCGGACCTAGCCCGCATCAGGGGGCGCTTGCCTTTGTTGGGTATTTGTTACGGTGCACAATGGCTTGCCCAAAGTTCCGGAGGCGAAGTAACGCCTTCTGAGAACCGCGAATACGGAAGGGCAAACCTCACCTCCTTAAACGATAACAGTTCCCTGCTGAAGGGTATGACCGTTGGAAGCCAGGTGTGGATGTCACACGCGGATACCATCCGTGCCGTACCCGATTCATTCGAAACACTCGCAAGTACACCTGATGTGGCGATCGCAGCATTCGGCATCAAAGGCGAAACCACATTCGGTATCCAGTTTCATCCGGAAGTGACCCATTCCACCGAAGGCCTTACACTGCTACGCAATTTCGTGGTGGATGTGTGCGGTTGCAAACAAGACTGGACCCCCGAGTCTTATATAGGCGAAACCGAGAAGAACCTGAGAAAACAACTCGGGAGCGACAAGGTTGTGCTCGGACTTTCCGGAGGCGTTGACTCTACCGTCGCAGCCGGATTGCTTAATCGCGCCATTGGTGAAAACCTGTATTGCATTTTTGTAGACAACGGACTGCTGCGTAAAAATGAGTTTGAGGACGTGCTGACGCAGTACAAGAAAATGGGATTGAATGTGAAAGGTGTGGATGCACGCGATCGTTTTCTTCATGCGTTGAAAGGCATATCGGATCCCGAACAGAAACGCAAAATCATCGGAAGGGTATTCATTGAGGTGTTCGACGAAGAGGCGCACGCCATACAGGATGTGAAATGGCTGGGCCAGGGCACCATCTATCCCGACGTGATTGAATCCGTTTCGGTAAAGGGACCTTCGGCCACCATCAAGTCCCATCACAACGTTGGCGGGTTGCCCGATTACATGAAACTCAAGATTGTGGAACCCCTGCGCTTCCTCTTTAAGGATGAAGTTCGCAATGTGGGTAAAAGTCTCGGCTTACCGGAAGACCGCCTAGGTCGTCATCCTTTCCCGGGACCGGGTCTGGCCATTCGCATCCTGGGAGAAGTGACCCCGGAGAAAGTTTCCATCCTGCAGGAAGTGGATCACATTTTCATTTCAGGTTTGGTCAAACACAACTTGTATAATACCACCTGGCAGGCAGGAGCGATCTTTTTGCCCGTACAGTCGGTCGGAGTCATGGGAGACGAACGCACGTATGAAAACGTTGTATGTCTGAGGGCGGTCACCTCTGTGGATGGCATGACCGCCGACTGGTGTCACCTGCCCTATGAGTTCCTCGGAAAGATCTCCAATGAGATCATCAACAAAGTGAAAGGCGTGAACAGGGTGGTGTACGATATCAGTTCAAAACCACCGGCAACCATCGAATGGGAATAACATCATCAAATCGTTTGTCCCGCATCTTTGTTACTTGCGGACTCCTGTGTGTAAGCGCATACACCTTTGGCCAACAGCCCGAATGGCATGAGGGAGATACCATCCAGGCGTACGGCAAAACCGCCGTAGTGCGAAAAGTGGAAAAGGGGCTCACGTTGTATTCGCTTTCCAAAAAACACCATGTTGAAATCGAGGAAATTCTGGATTTGAATCCCCGGGTTCGCGCAAGCGGGCTGCAGGAAGACCAGCTGGTTCTGATCCCGATTCCACAGAAGGTAACCAAGGCTTTCCCACCCAAGAAAGAACCTGAAAAACCCGGTAAGGTGGAAGGGTATAGCTACCACGAAGTGGCAAAAGGTGAAACCATGTATTCGTTGGCAAAGCAATACGACCTTACGGTTGACGAACTCACCATGGAAAACCCCATTGTGCAGCAACAAGGTCTGAAGGCCGGCATGGAACTTCGTATTCCCGTGCATGGAAAAGGAGGTAAGGAGGGAGATGTGCCGGCGATCGAACCTGTGGTTTCCAGCGACGCCATGAACATGGAAAGCATGGATTCTATTCCGATGCCTCCGGTAGACTCGGGAGCGTTGAAATTGAAATATACAGTGTCGCTGTTATTGCCGCTATACCTGGATTTGAACGACTCTACCGAGGCGCGTATGCGCCGTGAGCCGCCAGCAGGTGAAATGGAAGATCATGTGCTCCCCCAATCGAGGCTCGGATTGGAATTCTATCAAGGCGTGCTGATGGCCAGTGATTCGGTTTCAAATGCCAACGGCATCGGATTCAACCTGAAGGTGTACGACACGGAAAATGATACCAACGTGGTGAAAAAGTTGGTACGGCAAGGTGCCCTGGATAGCACCGACCTGGTGATCGGACCTATGTATGAGAATTGCTGGAACACAATTTTGCCGACTGCACGCCGCAAGCATGTGGATGTTGTGAGTCCGTTTGCCATCGATGATGCATGGTTGGCCGGAATGCCGCATGCAGCCAAATTAACGACTCCTGCAGCCGTGCATGTAAGGACACTCGGTAAACTCGGTGCCGCAAAGTACAGTCATCACAAATTCATCGTTGTGTACCTGGATCGGGACGGTGACCGGGAATTGAAGGATGAATTCCGGCATGCCCTCTACACTTCATTGCCTGTATACAGGGATTCGTCTGCGGTGAATTATAAGGAAGTGAATTACTCCAAAGAGAAAATTGAAGGCGTGAGGTCACAGCTATCTGCTAAGGATACCAATGTGGTGGTTTTTCTTAGCAAGGAATATTCACTGGTAAGCGATCTGATTTCCAAGTTGAACTACTCTGCGGTAAAAACAGATGGACCGGACATCATCCTTTTCGGTATGCCGAATTGGAAAGGATTCGACAACATCGATGTGGCCTACCTGCAGAATCTGTTCGTTCATATTCCATCCTCTTATCATGTGGATTATTCCAATCCTGCGGTGACGGAATTCATGGTAAGGTTCAGGGATCGATTCCATACCGATCCTTCCAACTATGCCTTCCTGGGTTATGATGTGGCGATGTTCTTCCTGGAACGCCTGGCCACCAACGGGGTTCATGCATGTACGACATGGGACCAGCCGGTAGGGCATATTTTTCGCGGATTGCAAACCGGCTTTCAGTTTACCCGCAAACCGGGTTACGGAGTAGAGAATGGGTATACCCATGTATACCTGGTGAATGATTTTGAACTGAAGGATGCCAACGTTTTTAAGATTCATCCTCCGGAGCCGGGTACAGAAAAAGGGAAGAAGTAATACTCCTTCCCTTTAAATTTTGCAGGCTTCTTCCGAAGCGTTAATTAGCTGAGAACTTCTTCCAATTGATTGGCCAAGGTTTTGGCAATGCTCTTGGAGACATTGGTTGCCGACTTCCGTTTTGATTCCGGTTTGGTCCAGGTACCGGGCCTTGCATTGGTTTTTGCCTTGGTGGCGGAAGCTTTGGTTGCTTTTCTGCCCGGGGTTGACTTGGCTTTTGAGGCCTTCTTTGTCGTTGCTGCTTTCCCGGATTTCGCCGTGCCGGCTTTCAGCCTGGGAGTTGATTTCCCTTTGGCTTTTGCTTTGGCAGCGGTCTTTGTTTTGCCTGATGTGCCTTCCTTCTTTATCAATTCCGCACGTTTGGCGTAATCGGATTTCAAGACACCCGGACTGGAAAACCAGCTTTTCAGGCCCAGGTATTTTTCCTTTACACCCAAAGAAGCAGTATCAATTCTCTTTTCAATTGTTCTGAGTTTAAAACAAACCTGCAGAATGGCTTGCTTGGTAGAAAGCTGACGCTGTGCCGGAATGTTGGCGAAACCCATGATTTCCTCCGTCAGTTGGTCGTATGTCAGGGGACGGTCGACCTGGCGCAATCTTTTTAGAACCAGCATGCGCCATACAGATTTGGGCCCTGGTTTTTTCTTTTTGGTGGATGTGTCTCCTCCGGCAGATTGCCTGCGTTTGGTCGGGTTGCTTTCCAGCTCCCATTTACCTCCGGTGACACCTAATTGGGAAAGGATGTTTTCTATGTGTTGGAGACGACGAACGGCTTTGTCGTATTCTTCCTGATAGAACTCCTTCATGGCCGTAGTTTCACGGGCATCAAGCTTGATGTTTTCCATACGAATACATGTTGTGGGGTGCAATGCGTGAAAGGTATGCCATAATTCCCTGTTGCCGGTTTGCCCCCCGAGTTAGGGTATTAAGAACGTAGGTTCAAAGGTTGTAAAAAAAATTAATATTAGAATTTTGATTTAACAATTGTTTTGAAAAATAGATCAATACAAGAAATGAGTGGACAGACCTGTTTTTACAATAGGTAAAAATACCTATTTATGTTTTTCTATCCAAGTTGATGGTAGTCGGGAAGTCATTAAGGAAGAACCGGTATTGCAACCATTTCGGGGGATTAGGTCCGGCTGCTTCTTTATAGACCCAGCGCAGACAGGATGGTGTTGATGCTTGTCTTTCCTTCGAATGTGCCTGCCAACACATGTTCTTTGTTATATACAAAAGATGTAGGATTCAGCCGGATTTTAAACAACTGCATGGCCTGTAGGTCCCGATCGCTCAATACACGGATGTTGTGGTAGAATTGAAGGTTCTGATTTTCGGTATAAGAAAGAAGTTCTTCCGGTAGCTGGGATGAGACCAACAGGATATCCACGTCTTCAAGTGCTTTGTGGTTTCGTTTGATCTGGAATACCTCGTCCTTGCATAAATGGCATTCCGTATTGAAATAGATCAGTAGCACACGGCGTCCTGGTTCCATGCTTTGTGTGTAAAAGGCATTTCCCTGCGGTGTGTACAGGGTGACGTTTGGCATGTGCCCGATGGCGTTTTGAAGATTCCTTTGCCGGATGGCGTATCGTATGTAGGCTATCGTTCCCGTGCATGCAACCATGGCCAGTAAAAAAATGATCAGGGTTTTGCGGCGGTTCTTCATACCGGGATAAGTCAATCCTTTTCGTATGCACCGAGATCGGGTGCCAGTCCTTTCACACGCGTATTGCCGGTGATATCGGTGGTGATGGGGTCTGACGCATTGGTGATGGACGGATCGCCGAGATCAATGGCCGGCGATAATGTATCCAATGCATAAATAAACGGCGGGCGTTCCAGGAACCCCGGATTGGTTTTGGTAATGGAGAGGAAATGCGTGGCATCCTGGAGATCATGACTGCCATCTTCTTTCAGAATGCAATGATCGAACATGTAGTTGCCCAATGCTCCGCTTTTAAGGTCTACACCCACCTCGTTCGGTAGTCCTCCATAGATAATGCAGTTGCCAAAGTAAGCGCGGACCAGATCCCTGTGCTGTATGTTCTCATCGATATCTTTGTACCAGTTGTTGACAAGCACGGCGGGAGACTGCCTTACATCATAGTTCCAGTAATTTGCCATGGTGCAATGACGGAAGCGGTAGTCGCCGCCGAGTGTAAGGGCTACGGTATACTGTCCGCAATTGGATACCATCAGGTTGGTGGCATCCACCACAGCCCCCTGTGCAAATAATCCCGCCACCGTCATGTTCTCAATCACGGTGTTGTTAATTTTTAAAGTCGGATTTCCATTTCCTACGGTATCCACCTGGATTCCTACGCTGCCGTTCCTGATGATGGCATGATCAATGGTGTTGTTGATGCTGCCGGCGGAAAGCCAGATGCGGCTCCATTGCCCGGGAATGTCTTTGTATGTTTCCTCCAGGCGGTCGCCGGCGATCAGCACCGGATCACTGGCGGTTCCGTTGATGTGAAGCGAGGATGTGTTCAGGGCGATCAGGCCCGAGTTGTTATGAAAATGTACCCGTGTTCCGGCTTCGATGGTCAGGCTGCAGGCCGAATCAATCACGGCATACCCATAGATCACATGCGGTTTGTCGTTGCTCCAGGTTTCAGGGCAGTTGGGCAGAAGGAAAGCAGAGTACCCTTTGGGAGGTGCATAGAAATAGGCATCCTGGCCCCAGGCAACCAGGTCCACATCCTGTACGTTGTCGTTGGTATTGAATACGATCGAGTCGGTGACCACCAGTGGGTTGTTGGTGTTGTTCGGGTCAAGGGTGACCTCGATAAAAATGAACATGCTGTCTTCGCCGCCGATCTCAACGTCTTTGATTGCCGTACCCTTGATGCCATCCACATTCATCCTGAATTTGGAAGTGCTACCACCGGCCAGGTAGATGGATGAAATGTTGATCTTCTTTTTATTCCGGTTGAAGACTTTGAGATATTGGGTGCTGGACCCCACCGTTGTAAACACGGTATCAAAAAGAACGGTGTCTTCCGAAAATTCCAGGCGAACATCCGGGTCGGTGTCGATCGGATCTTTTTTACATGCGAAAGCAAGGCATGCGATCAAAAGCAGCGCAGGTAAATGGCTATAAATGGATTTATGCAAAGTGATCCAAAGATAGGTAATGGCTTTGAAACGCATACCGTGCCTGTAGATTGTTCAGGTCTTAGCGGTCCGGAAGGATGTCAATGGCTTCACCGGTCAGCCACTTTTTTACCAACGGCGCCGATGTGCTGATCGGTACCAGGATATGGTTCGTGCTAACGAATGCGGGATCGGTGACCGCGTTTGTTGCCATTACACCGGACCGGTTCAGGAAACTTGAATGGATGAAAACGACATAACCGTCGCGCAGAAGAACAAATCCTACGTGGTAGTCCAACCCTACAGAATACAATCCGTCATTCAGGTTTTCACGCATGTAATCTGCCACTTGTTGCGGTGACTTGTTGCGGAGACGGATGATATCCCCGGTGATGCTGAGAATTCTGCATCCTGTGAGCGCACTCTTTCGTGCCAGCTTATAACGGTTCAGGTTTATGCCTGCATGTTTCAGGGTGGTGGATACAAAATAACCGCAAGCGATGAAGCCGGTGTCGGGTGTGTCGGTATGGCCTTCAAAATCCCACGGAGTGCCATACCAATAGGGGAAAATATCCTTCACTAGGGCGTTTTCAAGTGCTCGGCCGGCAGCCTGAAGTACGCTGTCTTTGTTGGTTGATTTCCGGTATGCTTCTGCCCACAGAAACCGGATGCCGCTTACCCTTGAGCGAGCGGCGGTATAGGAACTCCCGGGTGTGCGAAATATCCCCATGGATATCGAATCGGGTGAGGCAATCGTGTCGGTGGGATGGATGTTGGTGCCAGGTATGGCGGTTTCGGCTTGCGCACAGGAGGTCAACAGAGCGATGCAAATGTAGTAAGGGATCAGCATGGCAGATGGTTTCCTGTCATAATACCCGGCAAACCAAAACGGAACAAAATACCTACTTATAGGGAGCGCGTTACCCCCAATCCGGTACGGTGGAGGAGAGGTGAGTCGCGATCTTTGCCGCAAATAAAAGAACCGCTATGAATAAATGGATAGTTGCCGCAGGTTTGATCTTGCTGTCCCGGTCCGGTCAGGCCCAGGTACTGACCCGGGAGGATTCGCTGAATGCCGGATTGTCTCCCTCTGCACGAAATGTCATCATTGCCGGATACGGTGAAGCCAAGGTGAGCTATGATGCCAACATGAAAACAGCAGAGGCCAACCTCACGCGCAATGTGTTGTTCGTGGGGTATAAGTTTAAGAACCGCATCACCTTCTTCTCTGAGTTGGAAGTAGAAGATACCAAGGTGGACGCGGATGGTGGAGAGATCGCCATGGAACAATGTCTGCTGAAGTTTGATGTGGGCAAAGGGGGTAATTACCTGATGGCCGGACTGATCCTTCCCCGGATAGGCATCATGAATGAAAATCATTTGCCAACGACATTCAATGGAAATGATCGTCCTTTTGTTGAGCGATGGGTGATCCCATCTACCTGGCGTGAACTGGGCGTGGTGTACTACGGAACATTGCCCGCCATTCCTGGTTTGCACTACAGCGCCGGAGTGTTGAACGGACTCAACGCCGAAGGCATTGCCGGCGGTAGCGGCATCCGGGAGGCCCGCTTTGAAGGAAGGGAAGCAACCGCATCAAATATCGCATTGACCGGTGCTGTGCTGTACTACCTGGGTGGACTTCGCCTTCAGGCATCCACGTATTATGGTGGAACAGTGGGTATGTCTGAACGTGCCGCCGACAGTCTCGGACTTGATGCAGGCGCTTTTGGTACGCCTGTGTGGGTGTCGGAAGCCAATGCGCAGTTTCAATACAAAGGTTGGTCGGTGAAAGCTTTGGGCGTTTTCGTGAATGTGCCGGATGCCGATGCACTGAACAGGGCTTTTGCAACCAATGCCGCCACACGAACTACCGGCTATTACGCAGAGCTGGCATACAACCTGACTGAAAACAACTCCGCCTGGAAAGACAAAGGCAAAAAGTGTCTCCTCTTTGCACGCTATGAAAGCATGGATCTGATGGCTGATACACCTTACAATGGAATCAAAGATGAACTTTATCACAGTCATTACCTGGTAGCTGGAGTGACCTATATTCCCGCACCGGGCGTGTCTGTTAAAGCCGATTGGGTGCACTCAACCACAGGTGCCCCCAATCCTTTCCTGCACATTAACAACAACCCCAATGCACCGGCGTATCTTCCGGAGAACAACCACATTCAGCTGGGGGTTGCCTACAGTTTCTGATGGACAGGAAAACGTTCATAAGGAATACCGGTTGCGCATGCGTTGGATTGATGGCGGGCAGCGCCGTAGTTTCACTCCTGCAAGGATGTGCGGCGATCCCGGTATGTAAGGCCGTTGTGGAGGAGGGAAAGATATGTGTACCTCTGAGTGAATGGCCGGCTGAAGAACATACCAGGATTGTCAGGGCCCCTCAGCTTGAATACGACCTGCTTGTGGTGCGCAAGGCTGACGGATCCTATCGGGCGCTTGAAATGAAATGTACCCATGCCGATAACAGGTTGTCGGCAAACCCGAAAGGATTGGTGTGTACCCTCCACGGTAGCACTTTCGGCCTGGAAGGAGAGGTAACCAATGGGCCGGCCATTGCGCCATTAAAGACCTTTCCGGTATATCAGGAGCAAAACAACCTATATATACAAGTGAAATCCTAAAGCGATGAAATACCTGAACTTATTCTCCTTTTGTGTGAGTGCCGCATTGTTGGTTACAGCATGTAAAAAAGAAGACCCAACAGGTGATGATGAGATGTCCGATGAACAGTTGCAGGAGATGATCCTGAATGATTTCAGTGACAAGGTGGCTTATCAGAATTATCAGGACCTGGAGAACAACATGGCTGTGTTTTACGCTGCTTGCCAGTCATTCGACGCATCAGGATCGGATGCAGATCTGGATGCCGCCCGCAAAGGTTGGAAAGATGCAAGGGCCGCGTGGGAGCAAAGTGAAGCCTTCCTGTTCGGGCCGGTGTCTACCGAGAACATCGACCCATCCACCGATACATGGCCCGTAGATTACCCGTCACTCGACTCCCTGTTGCAAACCGGAAATGCCTTCACGCAGGCTTATTTGAATTCACTGGGCGATGAACTCAAAGGATACCACCCCGCCGAATACCTGTTGTGGGGTGCTGATGGAAGCAAAGTGCCTTCGGCATTTACATCCCGTGAACGTGAATATCTTATTGCGCTTTCCGCCGATCTGCACCTGAAAGTGACACAACTCCGCATGATGTGGGATCCCTCTGTAAGCGGAAATTATTCCTGGGAGGTGATCCATGCGGGTGAACAAGGTGGTGTGTATGCAACCCGCCGCGCAGTTTTTGAAGAATTCATCGGAGGAATGATCGGGATTTGTGATGAGGTGGCCAATGGAAAGATCGAAGAACCCTTTGCCATGCAGGATCCTTCATTGGAAGAATCACCTTTCAGCGGCAATTCTTTGACGGATTTCCGCAACAACATACAGGGTGTGAAGAATGTGTACCTGGGCATGTATTCGGAAGACGGGTACGGCATCCACAGCCTGCTCGAGAAAAACAACCTGGCCCTCCATAACAAGGTCATGGCGCGCCTGGATGCAGCCATCGATGCATTTGATGGCATTACAGTGCCGTTCGGAGATGCCATTTCATCACAACCTACCCAGGTGCAACACGTGATTGATCAGATCAATGCCCTTCGGACCGTGCTGGAAGATGACCTGATGCCCTTCGTGCAGCAATCTGTTTTGAATTGATCATGAAGAAGCTGTCTGCTGTATTTGTGATTCTGGCGGTTACTGCCGTCATGATATTTGTGCCTGCTTGTCGCAAGCCGATCAATTGGAATGAAGAGGATGCCGATCCGCGATTGTCCGGCGGCAAGCAAACGGTGTTTGTGGAAGGTACCGGGGCTTTTTCTCAGCCTTTTCCCGATATGTCGGAAGCGCGTCTGGCTCTGCATGAATTGGGTGATGCGCATTTCGAAGCTTCTTTCGTGGCTTCACCCGCACCGAAATTCGGAGGATTGGGCCCTATTTACAACAGCAATGCCTGTTTCAATTGTCACATCAACGATGGCAGGGGAAAGCCCATTGCATCCCAGGAAGCAATGACAAGCATGCTCTTTCGGGTCAGTGTGTCCGGAACCGGTCCGCATGGAGGACCTCTGGGTGCTCCCGGGTTTGGTGGGCAACTCCAGGATAAAGCCGTCTTCGGTAAACAAGCGGAAGCCACGGTTTCAGTGAGCTGGGTGGCAGAAGTGGTGTTCTTTGATGATGGCGATTCCATTGCGCTCAGAAAACCCCAATGGAGTTTTAACAATGCTTATTTGCCATTGCCGTCGGGTTGGATGTACTCGGCGAGGGTAGCGCCGCCGGTGTTCGGACTGGGGTTGCTTGAACAGATTGATGATGCCACCCTGTATGCATTCGCGGACCCGGATGACAGGGATGGCGATGGTATTTCAGGGAAACCCAACCTGGTTTGGGATGTGGCAAAGAACGCTACTGTAATCGGGAAGTTCGGATGGAAGGCCGAGGCGCCTACGTTGGCCCAACAGGTGGCGGGCGCTTACAACGAAGACATGGGGTTGACAAGCTACCTTATGGCTGCCGAGAGCAGTGTGGGACAGTCCCAGCATGATCTGCTGACGGATGACCCGGAAGTTCCCGACAGCATATTCAATGCCGTGGTGTTTTATGTGCAATCGTTGGCTGTTCCTGCCCGCAGAAAAGTGACTGATGCTACGGTGTTGAAAGGACAAGCTGTTTTTCAGCAAGCCGGCTGCAACGGGTGCCACATAGCATCGGTGACCACAAAAGTGGATGTGGCTTTCCCGGAAACTTCGAATCAATTGATCCATCCGTATACCGACATGCTTCTTCATGACATGGGGCCTGACCTGGCCGACGGCAGACCGGCCTACGAAGCTTCAGGATCGGAATGGAGGACACCTCCCTTGTGGGGCATCGGGCTCACCAAAGTGGCCAACGGACATACCTATTTCCTGCACGACGGCCGTGCACGCAACCTGATGGAGGCCATCCTTTGGCATGGCGGAGAAGCGCTCCAATCCAGAGAATTCGTGAGAAAATTGAATGCGGAGGAAAGAGATGCGCTCATTACTTTTCTGGATGCGCTATAACCGGATTCGACTGGTGAATAAAAAGGTTGTTGGAAATACGATATTTTGCTATCTTTGCGCCTCATTTTCCTGAAAAAGTTGTTATGAAGAAAGGAATTCACCCCGAAAACTACAGGTTCGTCGTCTTTAAGGATATCTCCAATGACTACGCGTTCATTACCAAGTCTACCGCCGCTTCCAAGGAAACCATTGTTTGGGAAGACGGACAGGAGTACCCGCTTGTAAAGCTCGACATCTCACATACATCCCACCCGTTTTACACCGGTAAGATGAAGCTCGTGGATACCGCTGGTCGCGTGGATCGCTTCCGCAATCGTTACCATGACCGCAAAGAAAAGCTGGAGCTGATAGAGAAGGAAAAAGAAGAAGCGAAGAAAGTGGCTCTGGAAGCAGAAGAGGCTGATAAAGCTCAACGTGCTGAAGCCAAAGCCCGCAAGGAAAAGGCGAAGGCTGATAAGGCTGCCAAAGCTGCTGAAGCCAAAGCCAAGCGTGAAGCCGAAGCTGCCGCCGCTGCAGAAGCTGAAGCTGCCAAAGCCGCCGAAGCCGCTGCCGCTGCCGAAGCGAAACCCGAAGCTTCCGCTGAAGAAGCTCCGGCTGCTGAAGCTCCTGAAACTCCCAAAGCAGAGGGAGGCGAAGAGAGCGCATCCTGAGATGATGTTCACTGAATATATAAAGCCACCCCATGCGGGTGGCTTTTTTTTATGTTCCGCCGTTACCCGCCGTCCGCACATTTTCTATAATTTCCCCGCAAATTGTCAGGTATGAGCCTAATTCTTTTTGATGATACCAACCGTGATCACCTGTTGCCGCTCGTGTTCACAAGGCCCGTGGCCGATATTCGCGTGGGCATTCTCACCATCCGGGAAAAATGGGAACGTTACCTGGGAATGATTTCCGGAACACACACGCAGCCTTACCTTCAACAAAAGTTCCAGGAGGTATCCGACCAGGCAGGCGTGCTTTATGTGAACGGAGCCGTACTTCCCGATCCTGTTCTGGTGTCGGAGGTAAAGCAACTCAAACCGGGGGAACAACTTGTGGCCGGCGACCTGCTTGTTGCCATGCATTCCGCAGGTACAGGCTGGCAGAATCGCATACAAACCGATGCCCCAAGGGTTCAAGCTTCCATCCTTCCGGCAATGATCAGGAAACCGTGGGATGTGTTTCAAATGAACGGCCAGGCGATTCAGCTTGATTGGGAGCTCCTTCAGCCTGAAAAATCAACCGCCGGGTATGGCAATATCCAATATGGAGACGCATTGCACATCGCGCCTGGTGCGGAAGTCAAAGGTGCAATCCTCAACAGTGAAGGTGGACCTATATACATAGGTGAGGGAGCCAAAGTCATGGAAGGGGCATGCCTCCGGGGGCCTGTTGCGGTATGTGCGCACGCAGAAGTTAAAATGGGTGCGAAGATATATGGTCCCACAACCATCGGACCTCATTCAAAAGTTGGCGGGGAACTGACCAACGTGGTGATATTCGGATTTTCCAACAAAGGGCACGACGGGTTTGTGGGTAACAGTGTAATCGGTGAGTGGTGCAACCTCGGAGCCGATACCAATTCATCCAACCTGAAAAATAACTATAGCATGGTGAAAGTGTGGAGTTATGTATTGAATGACTTCACCGATACGGGACTCCAGTTCTGCGGCCTGATCATGGGCGATCACAGCAAGACAGGCATCAATACCATGTTGAACACGGGCACGGTGGTGGGTGTGAATGCCAATATCTTCGGAGGGGATTTCCCTCCCAAGCACATCCCGTCTTTTTCCTGGGGAGGTGCATCCGGTTTTGAAAAATATGACCTGGA
The DNA here is from genome assembly GCA_020635855.1 of Flavobacteriales bacterium. Lineage (NCBI taxonomy): Bacteria > Pseudomonadati > Bacteroidota > Flavobacteriia > Flavobacteriales > Flavobacteriales bacterium. Next base: position 708,154 of record JACJYZ010000003.1, read on the forward strand.
TAAAGCGATGGTTGTGGCAGAGCGTGTCATGGAGCGACGAAAAGTCCGCTTAACCGAAGCCGACCGCGCGATTTTTCACCATCTGTATGAGCTGGGCTGATAACATGGCAGCGATTCCCTTTTGGCACAATGCTTGACTCACCACGAATGAAAATCGGTCGTGAACACTTAGGTGTGCCGCGGCAGGTAGAATGCCGGAAAGCTTTTGGTTGGTTGAATGCCCCTGAAAGCTAAGGAATGCTGACAAATTGACTGAAAATGAAAGATCCTTTTTTGAATAACCAGTGGGAACTCTCGGAAATCATAGATGAAGACACCGAGTTCATCCCTCTGATGACAACGGAAGAAGAAGAGAAGTGGGATGAGGAAAAAGCACCGGGCGTGCTGCCCATTCTTCCTCTAAGAAATACCGTACTTTTTCCCGGGGTGGTGATCCCGATCACCGTCAGTCGCGATAAATCCATTCGCCTCATCAGAGATGCCTATCAAGGAGATAAAACCATCGGTGTGGTGGCGCAGAAAGACATGGCGATTGAAGACCCAGGTGCGTCTGAATTGAACCAGGTGGGTACGGTGGCCTACATCGTGAAGATGCTGCGGATGCCCGACGGCAATACCACCGCCATCATTCAGGGCAAGAAGCGGTTCAGCATCGTGGACGTGGTGCAGGCTGACCCTTACCTCAAGGCCAACATCAAACCATTCGGGGAAACCAGGAAAATTGTGGGCGACAAAGAATTCGATGCGATGGTGGCATCGCTCAAGGACATGGCCACCATGATCATCCGCCAATCCCCCAACATTCCGTCCGATGCGGCATTCGCCATCCGGAACATTGAAAGTCCTTCTTTCCTGATCAATTTCGTTTCATCAAATATGAACGCGGAAGTGGCCGACAAGCAGAAAATGCTGGAAGTGGCCGATCTGAAAACCCGCGCGGAAATGTTGCTGAAACACCTGAGCAAAGAACTGCAGTTGCTGGAATTGAAAAACCAGATTCAGTCGAAGGTGAAAACCGATATCGACCAGCAACAAAGGGAATATTTCCTGCACCAGCAGATGAAGACCATCCAGGAAGAACTCGGTGGCAACCCGATGGAAGCCGAGATCAACGAAATGATGGAAAAGGCCGAGCGCAAGAAATGGTCGAAAGAGGTGCGCGAAACATTTGATAAGGAACTGGAAAAGCTGCAACGCATGAATCCGGCTTCCGCGGAATACAGCGTACAAGCCAACTACCTGGATGTGATGCTGGAGCTGCCATGGGGTGAATACACCAAAGACAACTTCGATTTGGAGCGTGCTGAAAAGCAGTTGAACAAAGATCATTTCGGTATGGAAAAGGCCAAGGACCGTATACTGGAACACCTTGCCGTGCTGAAACTGAAACAGGATATGAAGTCGCCGATCCTTTGCTTCGTCGGGCCTCCGGGGGTGGGAAAAACATCCCTCGGTAAATCCATTGCCAAAGCTCTCGGTCGCAACTATGTGCGCATTTCGTTGGGCGGATTAAGGGATGAGGCCGAGATTCGCGGACATCGTAAAACCTACATCGGGGCCATGCCGGGTCGCATCATTCAGAACCTCAAAAAAGCGAAAACCTCCAATCCGGTTTTCGTACTGGATGAGATTGATAAGGTGGGAAAAGATTTTCACGGTGACCCTTCATCCGCATTGCTGGAAGTATTGGATCCGGAACAAAACACTGAATTCTACGACAACTACCTCGAGCAGAACTACGACCTGTCCAAAGTACTCTTCGTTGCAACTGCAAATACCCTGGCTACCTTACAGCCTGCGCTGCTTGACCGGATGGAAGTCATCGAATTGTCAGGTTATACCCTGGAAGAAAAAGTGGAGATTGCAAAGCGTCATCTTGTTCCCAAGCAATTGAAAGAACACGGACTGGCAAAGGGCCAACTCAAATTCACGCCCGGAGTGTTGGGTTTCATCGTGGAAGGATATACCCGTGAGTCAGGCGTGCGAAGCCTGGAGCAGAAAATTGCCAAGGTGATCCGCCATCATGCCCGGTTGATCGGAATGAACAAGAAGTTCAAGCCGTCGGTCACAAAGGAAGGGGTGGAAACCATCCTCGGGCCGCCTCATTTCCTGCGTGACAGGTATGCGGATCCGGGTGTGCCAGGTGTGGCAATCGGTCTTGCATGGACTGCAGTGGGGGGAGATATTCTGTTTATTGAAACGGCACTCAGCAAAGGGAAGGGAGGATTGTCTCTTACCGGAAACCTGGGCGACGTCATGAAAGAGTCTGCCACCATTGCCATGGAATATCTGAAGTCGCATGCAAAAGATTTGCAGATAGAAGCCGGTCGGTTTGATGAGGAACATACCCACATACACGTGCCTGAGGGGGCTACACCCAAAGACGGTCCCTCCGCCGGAGTAACCATGCTGTCGGCGCTGGCATCTGCATATACAGGTAGGCATGTGAAGCCACGTCTTGCCATGACCGGAGAGATCACCCTTAGGGGTTGGGTGTTGCCTGTCGGGGGAATCAAGGAAAAGATTCTCGCCGCCAGACGTGCCAATATGAAGGAGATCATTCTTCCTGAAGAAAACCGCAAAGATGTGGCAGAGATCAAGGCTGACTATCTGAAAGGTCTCAAGTTTCATTACGTGAAAAGAATGGATGAAGTGCTTTCGCTGGCATTGGTGCCTGCTAAAAAGCTTGCCCGGAGAAAGCCCTTAGTCAAGGCCCGGCAATAACAAATCAAAACGTAGCGTTCGTTTTCCGAACATTTCGTTTATTTGTTGATGCCCTTGTGGTAATAAAAGCTGTGCACCCTTGCGAAGGAATTCATTTATCCCGTCTTTGTTGCGACATGTACTGGTACCGGTCCTGTTGTTTTTGCCTTTCACAGGAAGTGCTCAGATCGGCGGTTCGCAAGCATTCGACTTTCTGAACCTTGTCACCTCGGCACGTATCGGTGCAGTCGGTGGATATTTTTCTGCGGTTACCAACGACGACGATTTGAGTCTCGCGATTGATAACCCTTCCCTGTTGCATGCGGACATGGAGAAACGCCTGGTGTTCGATTATGTCAATTATTTTTCTGACATCAACTTCGGAAGTTGTGCCTATGCGCACCATCTTCCTGGATGGGGAACCTTGTCGGCCGGTATGCGATATGTGGATTACGGATCGTTTCAGGAAACCAACGAGCAGGGAGATGTGGTTGGTTCGTTCCGGGCTTCTGATATGGCATTTCAATTGGGAACGGCGCGTGCAATCGATAGCAATTTTACTGCCGGCGTCAATGCCCGCTTTATTTATTCATCGCTGGCAGGCTATACATCATCAGGTGTGGCTGCCGATCTGGCCGTAACGTATCGCAAGCCACAGGGAAGATTTGCAGCGGCATTGCTGTTGCGCAATGTAGGTGTGCAGGTTAATCCATATGTGGATCAGACGCGGGAAAAACTGCCGTATGAGGTACAAATAGCCATTTCCCAAAAGCTGGAACATCTGCCGTTCAGGTATATCGTGCACTTCACCCAGTTGCAAAAGCTGGATCTGAACTATGAAAATAGCAACAACCCCACGTTGCTCGTCGATCCGTTGACCGGTGAATCCATTGAACCCAGGAAGATGATTGGTGATAAAATCATGCGTCATGTGGTGCTTGGCGGGGAGTTGTCACCCTCTCAAAATTTTCATATCCGGTTCGGGTACAATTACCGGAGAAGGCAGGAATTAAAGGTGGATAGCAGGGCGGGTACTGTCGGCTTTTCATGGGGCTTCGGTTTGAAGATTTCCAAATTTCAACTGAACTATGGCCGGGCAACCTATCATCTGGCCGGTGCTTCCAATCACTTCAGTGTATCTACCCGCATTTCCGATTTCATTAAAAAAGAAGAGAATTGAGCGCAATTACCATTGCCATTGATGGTCACTCCTCTTGCGGAAAGAGTACCTTGGCAAAGGAACTGGCCCGTGAATTGGGATATGTGTATGTGGATACGGGCGCCATGTACCGCGCAGCCACCTTGTTCTGTATAGAGCACGGATGGCTGGGTGAGGGTGTCTGGAGGGAAGATGAACTGTTGGCGCACCTATCTGAACTCAACGTCTGGTTTAAAAAAGAAGAAGGCACAGTGGTACAGCACGTCATGCTGGGAGACCGCGATGTGACCGACCGTATCCGCACCATGGAGGTATCGCGCTTTGTAAGTCAGGTCAGTACCTGTGTGCCTTTGCGTGAGAAATTGGTGAAATTGCAACGTGAGATGGGTAAAGATAAAGGAATTGTGATGGATGGAAGGGATATAGGTACGGTGGTATTCCCCGATGCTGAAGTAAAAATATTCATGACCGCATCGGTGGAGGAAAGGGCCCGGCGCAGGTTCCTGGAAATCAAAAAGCGGGAACCGGATACGACCATTGAGTCGGTACTGGAAAATATTCGTGAACGCGACCGGATCGATAGCGAACGCAAAGTAAATCCCCTCAGACAACCAGAGGATGCGCATGTGCTGGACAATACCCACATGAACCGTGAAGAGCAGTTCCTTCTGGCGTTGTCGTGGGCGCGTGGTGCCGGCGCATAATGCCTGACAACTTTCCCGGATGTTTCCATACGGAGGGAGCAAAAACCTGTATCTTTGTAAACCATGAGCGACTCTTCGTCTATTCACGTGACCATTGATCCGAGCTCCGGATTCTGCTTCGGTGTGGTATATGCCATTGAAATGGCAGAAGATGAATTGAATAAATCCGGTGCGTTGTACTGCCTGGGAGACATCGTGCACAACAACCGGGAAGTGGAGCGTCTGGCTGCAAAAGGACTGAAGATTATCGACCACAATGACCTTGCAAACCTGAAAGATTGCAAAGTACTGATTCGTGCGCATGGCGAGCCCCCAAGCACATATGAAACAGCCATCCGAAACAACATTGAATTGATCGATGCTTCCTGTCCGGTGGTATTGAAGCTTCAGCACAGGGTACGCAACGGCTATGAAGAATCGGTTGCCGATAACGGGCAAATCATCATATACGGGAAGGAAGGTCATGCGGAGGTGAACGGACTCGTGGGACAGACGGGAGGGAAAGCGATCATAGTTACCACTGAAGAAGACCTGGACCGGGTGGATTATTCAAGACCGGTATACCTCTACTCTCAAACCACCAAAAGCACCGAAGGTTTTTACAAAATGAAACGACTGATCGAGCAACGCCTGCGTGAGGCCGGCAATGATCATGAAGTGGGTTTTGTAGCCAATGACACCATATGCAGGCAGGTGGCCAACCGGGAACCTCAGCTGAAACATTTTGCCTCCAAACATGAGGTGGTGGTATTTGTCAGTGGCAAGAAAAGCTCGAACGGTAAGATTCTCCATGACGTTTGCAAATCAGTGAACCCCCGAACCTACTTCGTTTCCGGGGAGGAGGAAATTGCTCCTGAGTGGTTCGAAGGTGTAAAGAGTGTTGGCATCTGTGGAGCCACGTCCACCCCAATGTGGTTGATGGAAAAGGTAGCTGCATGCATCGAGTCCTTGGCGCCTGCTCCCACTGCATAAAAATCCTGATATTTCTTTAGGTATTTAATCCTGGCCTTCATACCTTTGCGGGCATTTTGAGTACAACTCACGGAATGTCTAACCTTTTAACTGGCGCCTGGTGCGCCCGCATGAAATGACAAACGAAGAAAAAGTAGAAAAGGAAACCGCCGAAGTAGAAAAAGCAACCGCAGAGGTTGAAGTGGCAGAAAAGAAAGAAAAGAAGGCGGCGGCCCCCAAAGAAACTCCCGTTCCCGTAGCATTTGATTGGGACAATACAGATGACGACGGAGACGCCTACTCCGCGGAGGAGCGCAAATCACTGGAAGAACTTTACGACAAAACCCTGGTATCCATCAATGACCACGATGTCATCGAAGGAAAAGTGGTGGATGTTACCAGCAAGGATATCGTGATCAATATCGGCTTTAAGTCGGAAGGAATCGTATCCGTTGGTGAATTCCGTTACAACCCTGAGCTGAAGGTTGGAGATACCGTTGAGGTATATGTGGAAAGCCAGGAAGACAAGAACGGACAGCTGGTGTTGTCACACAGAAAGGCACGTGCCCTGAAATCATGGGATCGTGTGAACGAAGCATACGACAAGGGTGAAGTCATCAAAGGATACGTGAAGTGCCGCACCAAAGGCGGTATGATCGTGGATGTATTCGGTATCGAAGCATTCCTTCCCGGTTCTCAGATTGACGTGAAACCCATCCGTGACTACGATGTGTATGTTGGAAAAACCATGGAATTCAAGGTTGTAAAGATCAACCAGGAGTTCAAGAACGTGGTGGTATCCCACAAGGCGCTGATCGAAGCCGAACTTCAGCAACAGAAACAGGAGATCATCTCCAAACTGGAAAAAGGTCAGGTACTCGAAGGCGTGGTCAAGAACATTACCTCTTATGGCGTGTTCATCGACCTGGGCGGCGTAGACGGATTGATCCATATCACCGACCTGTCATGGGGCCGCGTAAGCCACCCCGAAGAAATCGTAAGCCTGGATCAGAAACTGAATGTGGTGATCCTGGATTTCGACGAAGAGAAGAAGCGGATCGCCCTCGGGTTGAAACAACTCACTTCGCATCCATGGGATGCCCTCGATGCCAACCTGAAGGTGGGCGACAAGGTGAAAGGCAAAGTGGTGGTAATCGCCGACTACGGTGCGTTCATCGAAGTACAACCCGGAGTGGAAGGTCTGATTCACGTGAGCGAAATGTCATGGTCTCAACACCTCCGCAGTGCACAGGATTTCCTCAAGGTAGGACAAGAAGTGGAGGCAGTTGTGTTGACCCTCGACCGCGAAGAGCGTAAAATGTCTCTGGGTATGCGTCAATTGATGCCGGACCCATGGGCGAATATCGAATCCAAATACCCGGAAGGTTCCAAGCACAAAGGAAAGGTTCGCAACTTCACCAACTTCGGTGTATTTGTGGAACTCGAAGAAGGCATCGACGGGCTGGTACATATTTCCGACCTGTCATGGTCCAAGAAGATCAAGCATCCTTCCGAATTCACCAAGGTGGGTGATGAAATGGAAGTGGTTGTGCTGGGTCTGGATACCGAAAACCGCCGCTTGAGCCTCGGCCACAAGCAGCTGGAAGAAAACCCATGGGAAACTTTCGAAACCGTATTTACGGTTGATTCCATTCACAGTGGAACCATTCTGAAGAAGGTGGACAAGGGTGCCATCGTTGGCTTGAAGTACGGAGTGGAAGCATTCCTGCCTACCAAGCATATGACCAAGGCAGACGGTTCTCAGGCTCAGGTAGACGAAAGCCTCGACTTCAAGGTGCTTGAGTTCAATAAGGAAAGCAAGAAAATCATCGTGTCTCACACCAAAACCTTCCAGGTGACAGGTGATGACGATCGTGCAGACAGCAGAGAACGCGGCAGCGATGAGAATTCGGCAAAATCCAAGGCGAAAGCAACCAAGAAAGCTGTTAAGTCCATCAAGGAAAACCTCGAGAAGACCACATTGGGTGACCTCGACGTCCTCTCCAATCTGAAAAGTGAAATGGAAGAGAACGAGACGGCGAAGGCATCCGGAAAGATCAAAGAGGATGAAGATTCCGAAGATGAAGAAGAATAGAAGTCAAAAAAATCCCGATGAAAATCGGGATTTTTTTTGCCCCTGCGATTCCAACAGTGCAATTGCTATCTTTGTTTCGCTGACCCATGCCTGCTAAAACCATTATAAACAGCCAGTGTTTCGAGCTTACGCTTCGCCGGCTATGTTATGAACTGGTCGAAAATCACGACAAGTTTGAGGATTCCGCCATGATCGGTTTACAACAGGGAGGTGTTTTCCTGGCCAGACGGATCGCCGGGTTGCTGGAAAAGGAACATGGGGTCAAAAACCTCCGGATAGGTAGCCTGGATGTGACGTTTTTCAGGGACGATTTCCGACGCCGGCAAAGTCCGCTTGTAGCCAGTTCCACCCAGATTGATTTCACCGTTGAGAACAAAAAGGTGGTTTTGCTGGATGATGTGCTGTTTACCGGACGCACCATCAGGGCCGGACTGGATGCGTTGCTGTCGTTCGGTCGACCCCGGAGCGTCGAACTGATGGTATTGATCGACCGCCGGTATTCACGGCATTTGCCTATACAACCCGACTATGTTGGAAGGACTGTGGATGCGGTGACATCCGAAAGGGTAGAAGTGTATTGGAAAGAGAATGATAAAGAAGATAAGGTCTCACTGATAACCCCATCCTCCTATGCAAACAAGCCTTAGCGTTGATCACCTGCTCGGTATCAAGTATCTCAAAAAGGAGGATATCGAGTTGATCTTTCAGACCGCTGAGCATTTTAGGGAAGTCATCAATCGTCCCATTAAAAAGGTACCCTCCCTCAGGGATGTGACCATTGCCAACATCTTTTTCGAAAATTCCACCCGAACCAGACTTTCATTCGAACTGGCTGAAAAGCGACTTTCAGCTGATGTCGTGAATTTTTCCGCATCTTCTTCGTCCGTGAAAAAAGGGGAGACCCTGATTGATACGGTGAACAACATCCTGGCCATGAAAGTGGATATGGTTGTGATGAGACATCCCAGTCCGGGTGCCGCCCATTTCCTTTCCAAACACGTGAAAGCACGGATTGTGAATGCCGGCGATGGTGCGCATGAACACCCGACGCAGGCCCTGCTTGATGCCTTTTCCATCAAAAGAAACCTGGGGCGAGTGGAAGGAAAGAAGATCCTGATTGTGGGAGATATCCTCCATTCAAGGGTGGCTCTCTCCAATATCTTTTGTTTGAAAACCCTGGGGGCGGAAGTATGCCTCTGTGGCCCGTCCACCTTGATGCCACGTCATGTTGAATCCCTGGGGGTGAAGGTTGAAACCAATTTGAAAAAGGCACTGGAATGGTGCGATGTGGCCATGGTGCTTCGTATCCAGCTTGAAAGACAGGACATCAGGTACTTCCCTTCCCTCCGGGAATATGCCATGCTGTACGGACTGAACCGGGAGTTGCTGGATTCGCTGAAAAAGGAAATTACCGTGATGCATCCCGGCCCCATCAACAGGGGGGTGGAAATCACCAGCGATGTCGCCGACTCCAAACAGTCCATTATCCTGGAACAGGTAGAGAATGGTGTGGCCATCCGAATGGCCGTCTTGTATTTGTTGGCAGAAAGGCCTGAAAATTGATTGTAATATTTTGATTTGACGGAGGGAATGAACTAAATTTATATCTTTGCTATAATCGTTAGCTATACATAATTCCCGTTATTTATGGATTTTGCAGTAGAAGTTAAAGATAAATATGCCGTTATCAGGGTCAATGCTGAGAAGCTGAACAGCGCCGTTGCTCCCGGATTGAAATCGCAATTGGTGGTCTCCAACAGCGAAGGCGTTAAAAACCTCATCATGGAAATGAGTTGCACCCGTTACTGCGACTCGTCCGGTCTGAGTGCCATCCTGGTTGCCAACCGGTTGTGCAAGAATGCCGGCGGATGCCTTGTGTTGGCCGGATTGCAGGACCCCGTCATGAAGTTGATCAACATCTCCCAACTGGATGGGGTGTTGAACATCGTACCCACCGTGGATGAAGCAGTTGACTTCATCTTCATGGAAGAGGTCGAAAAAGATGTAAACGATACCGACGAATAAGCCAAGGTTTAACCAATTGCACCATCATATGCAAAGAACTTTACGCTCCCACTTCATGGTCATTGCCCTGTTGGTTGCATCCCTGGATGCCTCCGCACAGTGTACCCCGAGCTCTACCGCAACCTCCCCGGGATTTCGTGCACCCGATGACAGCTATAAGATGCCTGACGGGCTCATTAATGTTGCTTACTCTTCTGCCATCACCATCAATGTGCCTACCTCTGTTAAATACAGCGGAGCCGACATTCCGGTTGATTCCATTCAAATCAATTCCGTTACAAACTTTCCGTCTGGTATATCAGCCGGCTCGCCGAGCAAGTCCATCCTGAAAGGTGGGGAGAGCGGATGCATTCCCGTGTCTGGCACCACCACGGCATCGTGGGAAGATACCATCCGAATTTCGTACAATGCATACATCACGTTCTTCAGCACAGTTCAGAACATCCCCTTGACCTGGGACAGCATCATCCTGAAAATCGGTGATCCCGCTGGTATTGAAGACCTGGATCAGACGCGTTTCTCGGTTGGACAAAATTATCCCAACCCCGTGGTTGATCGCACCGAGATCTACTACAGCTTACCCGCTGCGGCCGATGTTCGTTTTGAAGTATTCGATATGATCGGCAAAATGGTATACACCAACCACTACAGAGGCCATTCCGGTATCAACAACATTGACTTCAATGCGAAGACCCTGAAACCGGGCATTTACGTGTACAAATTGACAAGCGGCGACAAGGCATTGACGCGCAGAATGGTGCTGTCAAACAAATGAAGCCCTTTGGCTTAACCGTACTGGGAAGCAGTTCCGCCCTGCCTACATCCAATCGTTATCCGTCCGCTCATGTACTGACCGTGCATGAGCGTCTTTTTTTGATCGATTGCGGAGAAGGTACACAAATTCAACTCCGCCGTCACAAGATCCGGATTCAGAAGATCCAGGCCATCTTCATCAGTCACCTTCACGGAGATCATTACCTGGGCCTGCCCGGACTGGTTTCCACCATGTCGTTGCTGGGACGTAATACGCCACTGACCATCTACGGACCTGAAGCCCTGAAGGAGATCATGGACATGCAGTTGAAGTATATGGACGGTCATATGAGCTTTGAGCTTAATATAGTTCCCGTACAGCCCGAATCCGGAATTGTTATCTATGAAGATGAGAAGGTGACCGTTTCCTCCATCAAGTTATATCACCGTATTCCCTGCACCGGATTTCTTTTCAAGGAAAAGCCCCTGCCTGCCAATATCCGGAAGGAAGCCATTGAGGCATACGACATCCCCATTCAAGCGATTCCCGGTATCAAGGAAGGAGATGATTTCACGGACGATAGCGGACGCATCATTCCCAATCGCGACCTGGTGATCCCATCGCCGCCACCCCGCACGTTTGCCTATTGCTCGGATACCGCATACCAGGAATTGTTGCTGGATGACATCCGCAATGCCGATCTGCTGTATCATGAAGCCACGTTTCTGAGCGAACATGAGGAACGTGCCAGAGAAACATTTCATTCAACCGCCGCACAAGCTGCAACCATCGCCCGGAAAGCAGGCGTGTCTGCGCTGGTGGTGGGGCATTTTTCCGCCCGTTACAAAGACCTCACGCCTTTACTCGAGGAAGCCGCTGCCATTTTTCCGAATACCAGGCTGGCCCAGGAGGGACAGTACTACGACATTCCGGCGACGCTTCAGACCGCAAAGTTGACCAACCTGCGCGTTTCCAGATGACATCCTACGTATTGCTGGTTGCCGTTGTGTTGTATTTCTGTATGCTGGTGCTGATCGCACGCGTGACAGGAAAAGATGAGGGAAACCAGGCTTTTTTTGTCGGAAACCGCAGGTCACCGTGGTTCCTGGTTGCGTTCGGAATGATAGGCGCTTCGCTCTCCGGTGTTACCTTCATTTCCGTGCCGGGTTGGGTGGGTACATCCCAATTCTCCTATATGCAGGTGGTGTTGGGTTACCTGGTGGGTTATGCCGTGATCGCATTCGTTCTTATGCCCATCTATTACCGCCTTAACCTGGTCTCCATCTACACATACCTGCAACAACGGTTCGGCTTCTGGGCTTATAAAACCGGAGCTTTGTTCTTTCTTATCTCCCGTTTGATAGGTGCATCTTTTCGTTTGTTCCTGGTGGCGCTTGTATTGCATGAAGTCATCTTCACCCGCATCACAAGTATCCACATTCCATTCCCGGTAACGGTAATGGTTACCGTTGCCCTGATTTGGGTGTACACGCACAGGGGAGGCATTAAAACCATTGTGTATACTGACGTGATCCAAACGCTGTTCATGCTGATTTCAGTGGGGATCAGCGTATACGTCGTGTCCGATATGTTTCATCAGCACGGAGACTCGGTAGGGCAGTTGCTGTCGGCCAGCAAATATACCCGCTGGCTGTTCCTGGACGATCCGATGGACGGGAAGTTTTTTGTGAAACAATTCCTGGGAGGAGCATTTATCGCCATTGCCATGACCGGACTTGATCAGGACATGATGCAGAAGAACCTGAGTTGCCGGAATATCCGCGATGCACAGAAGAACATGATGGTATTCTCCATGATTCTGGTGGTAGTAAATGCCCTGTTTCTTGTTCTGGGGGTGTTGCTGTATGAATATGCTGCCGTTGCGAACATCCCTGTTCCCGATAAAACGGATTTGTTGTTTCCCATCCTGGCAATCGATTACCTCGGCCCCGCCGCTGCCATCTTCTTTATACTGGGTCTGATTGCTGCGGCATACTCCAGCGCAGATTCGGCCCTGGCTGCGCTGACCACATCCGTGTGTGTGGATTTTCTTGATACCGAGAAAATGGATACCGCCCGTCAGGTGAAAGTGCGCAAACGGGCACATATCGGTATGTCAGTGATGCTGGTGTTGGTGATCCTGGTATTTGGTGCCATGAACGATCGATCGGTGATCGATGCATTGTTTACTGCGGCCGGCTATACGTATGGACCATTGCTCGGTTTGTTTGCGCTGGGTGTACTCTCAAAAGCGAAATTGCGCAATAACTGGACGGTGGTTGCGGCTTGTATTGCGGCTCCGTTGACCGGTTTCTGGTTGAAGAGTAAAGCCGTGGAATGGTTCGGCTCATACCAGATCGGTTATGAATTGCTGGTGGTGAATGCCCTCATCACCATTGTTTACCTGCTGTTATTTTCTTTGTTGCCGGAGCGAAAACAAGCCTGATTTTTTTCCTCGCAATAGGTAGTTGCATAGAAGAAACTCAAACTGAAACCTTCCCTGGAAAGCAATCGTAAAAAGCCCCATTCGATGTGTCTTTTTATGATCCTCACACCCCAAAACCCACACACAGATGAAACACGTTTTACGCGCGCGGGCCATGTTATTTGCATGGCTTTTGTCATTTTTATTCCTGGGCGCCAACGCCCAGCAGGTCAACTTTACTGCTGATGTCACCACGGGCTGCGACAGCCTGAATGTGACTTTTACCAATACCAGCACAGCGGGAGTATTTTACAACTGGGAATTTGATGATGGCAGCAATTACTTCGGAACGGATACCAATCACCTGTTTACCCAACCGGGGAACTATACTGTTCGACTGATCGCATTTGATCTTTCATTCCAGGTTGTAGGTATGAAGGAGATGAATATTGAGGTCAAGGGCTTGCGTCAGGTTTACGTGAATCCCAATCCTGCCTGCCCCTATGATGAAGTTCAGTTCTGGCCCGAAGGAGCCGGAGGTACCAGCTTCGAATGGGACCTGGGTGATGGAAATACTTCCTCGGAAGAAAGTCCACGCCATGTATACGGTGATACCGGCACATACACGGCATATGTGATCTTTCACAGCTCGTGCGGAGCTGATACCGATTCGGTTGTGGTAACCCTTGATACGAATGCGCTTCCGAACGCCAGCTTCCGTGTTGATGTTGATTCTGTGTGTCCGGGAGACCAGGTCAGGTTCAGTCCGGATAACTACAGCGACGGGTTTGACTACGATTGGGATTTTGGCGACGGATCAGCGCATGTTACCCAGCCGCAACCCTATCATAAGTTTCCCGCCCCGGGGAATTATGTCGTGACGCTGACCCTTACCAATGGATGTAACAAACAGAATACAAGTCAGGATACCATTAAGGTAGCTCCCAACGTGCCTTTCGACTATCTGGGCGCCGTCTTCCAAGCCGGATGCCCGGGTGATAAGATCATGGGATATGTGGTGAGTTCAAACAACGTGAACTACAGTGCTTATATGTGGGACTTCGGTGACGGCACCAAAGACACCACGAACATTGCCAGTGTGCAGCACTCGTTCCCTGATACCGGCCAATACAATGTGATGGTCAAGGTCATGAACGGATGCGGAAATGATACGACTGTTTCAACCGTAGCCGACATCAATACCAATGCGGTGCCTGACCTCGAGTCGTGTGGTGGATCCTGTTATGGCCAACCCGATCCCAACGGGCAATACTGTCCGGGCGATTCGGTTGTGCTGTATTTTGCCGGTGACTACGCACAGAACATATGGTATTTCGGGGATGGCGATTCGGGCGTTGCAACAATGGTTATTCCGGTGAATGACGGAGGCGGTGACGGAGGCCCTCAATACGTTACCATCATTCAACACGCATATGCTGATACGGGAACGTACACTGCCAATCTTGTTGTGGTTAACGGTTGCGGCAACAGCGATACCGGCATGGTGCAAGTACATATTGGCAATGGACTGCCCGTTAAAGCTGAAGTTTTTGTAACGGCACCCACACATGGCCCAACTCATTTTTCCTGTGAACCGTTCCAGGTTCTTGCGATCGGCGCCAGCACGTACGACTGGGATTTTGGTGATGGAAATACAGTACCAGCCGGCGGCGGTACCCAGGTACATGCCTATGGTTCCTCCGGTACGTATACCATTACGGTGATCGCTACCAATGGATGTGGTGCTACCGACACAATCAGCACCGATGTGGACATCATGGACATGGATATCACCGGAAGCACGGATGATGTCAGCTGCAACGGCGAAATGGATGGCAGCATCGACCTTACCGTACTGGCAGGTGTGGGGCCTTTCACTTACCTGTGGGATGACGGCGCCACCACACAGGACCGAAACGGTCTGGCGGGAGGAACCTATACGTTCACCGTAACCGATGCCAACGGTTGTACCTTCACCTACCCGGTTGATATCAACGAAGCTCCGGCGCTTACCGTTGCTCCGACCATTTTTGATGCAAGCTGCGGCAATTCCGACGGAGGTATCACGCTGAATGTGACCGGTGGTATCTCTCCTTATTCCTATATGTGGAATAATGGTGCGACCACAGCCAATTTGTCCGGTATCACTGCCGGAGCCTATTCCGTTACCGTTAGTGATTCTGCAGGATGTTACGATGTGCTTCCCCTGAATGTGAATGACATGGGTGGTCCTTCCGTGAGCTCAGCAAACAGTTTTCCGCTGTGTTATGGCGGTTCCGACGGAGCCATTGACGCCACCGTATCGGGTGGAGCCGCCCCGTATACATATGCATGGAACACGGGTGAGACCACAGAAGATATAACCGGATTGACCGATGGAAACTATGCCCTGACCGTAACGGATACCGTTGGTTGTGTGGGCGCGCTCAGTGTACATATCATAGAACCGAAAGAACTGGTGGCGAATTGCAGTGAGGGTGGAGGTGACGTGATGAGCAATCCTACCGGGGGAACATCACCCTATACCTATCTGTGGTCACCCGGCGGTGCAACAACCGCTACCGTTACCGGTGTAACGCCAGGAACATATTATGTGACAGTTACGGATGGCAACGGTTGTACGGACGAAGATTCGGTGATTGTGGTGCCTACCGCACTGAACCCGGTATCTGCTGATCCGGAAGGCATTGCCATCTACCCGAATCCATTCAATGGTTCCACAAAGATCAGGTATGAGTTGCAGAGCACAGACCAGGTAAGACTGGCTGTTACCGATCTGTTGGGACGTGAAATTGCTGTGCTAGTTGATGAGACACAGGTGCCCGGTACCTACGAAACAGTATTTGATGCACGGTCTCAGGCGTCGCAACCAGGAACCTATCTGGTATTGATCCGGATCGGAAACAGGTTGATCACCAGACGCATTGTGCAGATGTAACAGGTCTTGTGCCTGTAAGCTTTATACGGAAAGCCTTCCTAATGATGGAAGGCTTTCCTATTTTAGGAGCATGAAGAAGGTTTTAGGTATACTGGTGTATGTGTGCATGTGCGCTGGATTGCATGCACAGGAAGTGGAAGATCCGGATCGACCGGGGTGTTTCACCACCTACCATGTGAACGGCCATGTGCTGGAAGACGGTTGCTATGACCAGGAGCATCGGAAAACCGGAAGCTGGCGGACGTATACAGATAAAGGAACTCCAACCACGATTACCAATTACAAGAACGGACTGCTTGACGGACTGATGATCACTTTCACCGAGCACGGGGAAATTGAATCCGAAGCCAATTATATGGACGGCATGTTACAGGGGGCGCGTAAGGCTTATGGGGAGCACGGGATTGTGGAAGTCGAAGAGCATTTCAGACATGGCCAGTATGATGGTAAGCAGATCAAATACTTCTCCACCGGACGTGTGCAGGAAATTTCCATGTACGCGAACGGGGTCAGGGAAGGAGAATACAAATATTACCTGATGAGCGGCCAGGTGGCCTATTTCTACAATTACCACAATGGAAAGAAGGAGGGGAAGGCCGTTGTGTATTTCAGCAACGGCAAAATCAAAGAAGAGGGGGAGTACCGCGACGATGAAAAGTTCGGTATCTGGAGCGAATATGACAATGAAGGCAACCTGGTAAAGACCGTCAAATACCGGCACGGGAAAGCAATCGAAAAATAGCCGTCATACCCGATCCCCAATCTTATCGGTTTTTTAATTTATCAACAGTTCGCCTTTCTTGGTCAATGAAATTATTGCGCTTGTCGTTTCAAATGCTATATTTGATTTCTGAATAAGCGGAGGTAAGAGGGGGCATTCGACCATCACCCTTTTACAAATTAAACCAGTCATTGTACCATGAAGATTTTAAAAACCATCGGCATCATCGCCGCAGCAGTTATTGCTTTGGCGCTCATTATTCCGGCATTCACCGCCAAGGATTTCAAGGTGGAACGTGAAGTGACCATTCAAAAACCACGTTCGGAGGTTTTCGATTATGTGAAACTGTTGAAGAACCAGGATCATTTCAGTGTTTGGGCACAAAAAGATCCCAATATGAAAAAGGGACTCACAGGCACGGATGGCACTGTCGGCTGTGTGTCCAGTTGGGAAAGCGACAACAAAGACGTAGGCAAAGGTGAGCAGGAGATCACTGCCATCCAGGATGGTCAGCGGATCGATTACGAACTCCGTTTCATGGAACCCTACGAATCCAAAGGCAATGCATATATGACATTTGCGGATGATGCCGGAGGAACACGCGTGGTGTGGGGGTTCACAGGGAGCATGCCGTGGCCTTTGAACGGAATGATGCTTTGTATGGACATGGACGGAGCGCTTGGCAAGGATCTTTCTCAGGGATTGGACAACCTGAAAGGCATTCTCGAGCAGTAGTTCACGCAAACTTGCGTAGGCTGCATTGCGCTTGTAAACGCCTTTATTCACAAGTTATCAGCAATCCGTACAGGGGCCTTGTGCTGCGCACGGCTTTTTCATACATTGCTGAATATGGAGGTTAGCGGAACACGACATCTCTTTCCGCATAGCAGGGAATTTTGTTAAAAAAGTAGAATTCCGGTCACAAGCCGGCACGATCGAATTGCATGGAACGTTCGGGTTTTATGACCCGGCGGCATATTGCATAAACAGAGTATTCAACCATAAACCGTAACCTTATGCCACTTACTCCCGCACAGGCTGCCAACATCAACAAGGTAAAAGAGATGCTGGACCTGGCCAAAACCACGTGCCCCAATATTCCCCGGCTGAATGAATTGTCCAACAAGCTCAATTCCAACATCCAGAACGGCAAGCTGCATTTTGACACACAAAAGGTACAGAGCGCCGATCCCAGCGCACCGGCCTATACGGAGAACAAAGACAATATCTACATACGGGAAGACCTATCACCGAACCAGTTTGATCCGGCCAATCCGGGCGACGTGGGTAACCTGGTGAACCTGGCGGCAACCCTGATTCATGAAATGTTCCATCAGCTGGGTTCGGCCCACCCGACCACTTACTGCGAAACAGCAAATTTCCTGGCAGCACTGATCAATTGCTTCAAGCAAAACAAGAATGCCATCAAATCCCATTACCAGTGGGAGCAAGATTCTTTGTATGACCTGTACATTTCCCAGCTGGAAATTCAGGAACAAGGCGAAAGGTCGGAATGTGGCTCCACCAACAACAGCGGTGGCGGCGGTGGCGGCTGGTAATCGTAACAAATGAAACAACTGGACTTTGCCATGAGGTCTGCCTTTGTCACTTCTCAACAACACACAAACATGCAACGGTTCCGACAAACCGTGTTGCAGGGTTTCCGGCAACACTTCGCCGAAAGGCTGGGGATTGATAACCATTGGACCAACCGCAACATCTTGTCAAAGTCTGTTGTGAGAAGCAACTATCTATGGTGTACACATGGCAGGGAAATCTGGGGGGCTGAACTTCATCAACGCAACCGGCCCACAGCATCCGACGGTCCCTGGTGGCTCAGTAAGTATGCATATGCAGGCGCCATGGGAATGGACGTTGCCTTCCTGGCCATCGGAAAAGATCCCGATGAGGCAGGATTCGAATTGCCGGCGTCTGCCAAAGGTGGCGCCATTCTGAATACACTTGTGGCCCTGCTCGATGATCTCATTGACGAGTCTCCGCATCGTGACCTCGTCATCGAAACGATTTTTCTGCAGGAGAACATCCTGAATGCCGATCTTCCAACTCCACCTGAAGGATCGGATCTGCCACTGATCAGTGCGTTCCAGCTGATTCGTACTTTCAAACGTTACGTGCACGAAGCCGTAGAACGTCACCGAAATACCCGGGCACTTGAAAACCTCAGCAGAACCTTGTCTGCCATGCTTGATGTACAGGTGAAACTCGGCCAGATGAAGAAGTCGCAAAGCCATGACAGCATGACCATTCGTGAACTGAAAATCCAGAACAGCGTATTGCCTTTCCAGGCACTATGTGAAACCGCAATCTTGCTCGATGGGGTGGAAGGAGAAGTGCTTCCGTCGCTCGCATCCGCCATGGGAAAACACCTGTGTTTGATTGATGATCTGGCCGATCTGCCTGACGACCTGCGGATGGGAGAGTACAACCTGTATGCGTTGGGAGAACTGCCTCCAAGTCCATGGGAAGCCATCAGTGAATTGATTGACAACCTGATGGCCCTCTTGCAGAAAATCCGCATCATTGTTCCCAGGGGAGAAGACGTGGTATGGGCCTGGACAGCTGCCTGGTTACCGGGTGACGATCTCGGACAGCCGGCCTAGATCACCACCAGTTGCCCGGCCTGATAATCTACCACCCTGACTTCCTTTCCTTTTTCAACAAATCCCACCTGTGCTACGGCATCATAGATGTCGCCGTCTATTTCCACTTTACCGGAAGGTCTCAGTACGGTTGCTGCAACAGCGGTTTTTCCGATCAACCTTTGTTCGCTGTCGGCATTGTTTTGCCATTGGGTGCGCAGAGATCCTGAGTCTGTCTGCAGCACCACATGCCGGAACATGCCGTTGCCCTGAAGCAACCGGCTACCGAGGAACAGGGATCCGGCAATGGATGCGAACAGGGAGATCAATACGAGGGACAGCGATCGGACCACATCATTCATTTCCACAAAGTGAAAATCGAACCCGTTGTTGTCAACCAGGCTCAGGGTCAGTCCTCCCACGATACAGATGATGCCAGTGATACCAGCCACTCCGAAACCCGGTATCACAAAAATCTCCAGCAACAACAGAATGCAACCCACGGCAAAGACCAGAATCTCCCAGTTTTCGGCCAATCCATCCAGGTAATGCGGAGCAAAGTAAAGGGTGGCTGCAATGATGCTTGCAATCAGGGGGAAGCCCACACCCGGTGTTTGCAGCTCAAAGTAGATGCCCCCGATGATAATCATGATGAGGATGCTGCTCAGGTAAGGGTTGAGGAGAAATGCAATGATCATGTCAACGGCGGATTCCTTGTAGGTTGAAATCGTGTAATTGCTGATTCCTGCAAGTTTCAATGCTTCATCAATGTTGTTGGCCTTGCCTTCACAGAAGTGGTTGGCGATGGCTTCTTCGGTTGAGAAGGTAAGCACATGCAGCGAGTCGATCAGGCCAGGTATGACCACGCTCTCATCCACCATGGCTTCCGCGATCCTGGGGTCACGTCCCTGCGCCTGTGCGGTGGAACGCATCGTGGAGCGCATGTACGACTGGTATTTATCGGGCATTTTTTCGCCGCTTTCGTTCACCACCGTGGCGGCACCTATGCTGGCACCCGGGGCCATGAAAATGCTGTCGCAGGCGATTGATATGAGTGCTCCTGCGGAAGCGGCATTGTTGTCTATAAAAACGTACACCGGAATGTTGCATCGCAGGATGCGGCTGCGGATGGAATCTGCATCCAGTACCATGCCGCCGTAGGTGTTCATATGGATCAGGATCACATCGGCCTTCATCTGCTCGGCTTCGTCAAATGCCTGTTGGGTCTGACGCCACATGGCCGGGGCGATCATCTCCTTGATGTCGAACTGATACACGAGTTTGGGGTTGCCGGCTGTGGCGGGAATGGTCAGCAGGCCCATCATCAGAATGAAAAGCAGTCGTCGCATGGTGAGGTTCATGATTGCTTTAAAGATAAGAAAACGGATGCAGGTCTTCAGTCCGGGCGGAGGTTTACCGGAAAGCGCGAACATATGGCATCCAGCAGTTCGGCATGGGTATGGCCATTGCTGGCCAGGATCTCTTGTCCGAAAACGAAGTCATTACCGCCTGAAAAAGTGCTGACTTTCCCTCCTGCTTGTTGCACGATCAGTGCGCCGGCGGCTACGTCCCATGGTTGTAATCCGTATTCGTAGAACGCATCGAAACGACCGCAGGCCACGTAGGCCAGGTCGATGGCAGCCGATCCCCACCTGCGCAAGCCGTGGGTGTTTTGCATCAGGTGGCCGAGCACATCCAGGTAGGCTTGCATCTTACCGTAATCATGGTAGGGGAAGCCGGTGGCCAGCAGGGAATCCTTGGCGGTTTGTGCTTTGGAAACGCGGATGGGTTTTCCGTTGAGGAATGCCGGGCCATCGGCATGTGCATGGAAACACTCGTCGAGGTTGGGTTCATAGATCACGCCAGCCAGGAGGCGATCGCCATCTGCCA
Source organism: Flavobacteriales bacterium (assembly GCA_020635855.1). Classification (NCBI taxonomy): domain Bacteria; kingdom Pseudomonadati; phylum Bacteroidota; class Flavobacteriia; order Flavobacteriales; species Flavobacteriales bacterium. Next base: position 729,119 of record JACJYZ010000003.1, read on the forward strand.
GTGCCAGGCTGATGCAGTAGGAGGGAAGTCCGTGGATGAAGTTGGTGGTACCGTCCAGTGGGTCGATGATCCAGCGGTGGCGTTGGCCCTGATCGGATTTGGTGCCTTCTTCTGCGATGAACCCTGCTTCGGGTACGAGTGCTTCCAGGCGTTGGATGAGCATGGCCTCTGAGGTCTTGTCGGCTTCGGTGACAAAGCTGTTCAGGCTCTTGGTTTCCACCTCCAGATCGCGTACGCGCAGTTGCATCGATTTCAGGTAGGCGCCCGCTTCTTTGGCAGCGCTGATCATTCCTTCGATGATGGCATCAAGAGGTAGCATGGGTTGCGTGTTTGTTTCGTTTGAAATAGATCAACCCGGCGATGCCCAGAAGGATGAGGCAGAAGGATATGATTTCGGCCTGGGTGATGTCCATACCGGCAATGTGGTAGGTGTTGTTGACCCTGATTTTCTCGATGAAGAAACGTTCCAGTCCGTTCACCAGCAGGTACAGCGAGAACATCACGCCGGGCTGTGTGAAGCGCTTGCGGATGCTCCACAGGAAGATGAACAGGCCGATGGCCATCACGCATTCATAGAAGGGAGTTGGGTAAACCGGAACGGGGAGCTCCGAGCAATATTTACCCACGCAACCGGCAATGGGTTCTCCGTGGTTGATGACGTTGTGCGGGTAGGTGAATGACCACATCCAGTCGGGCAGGAACGACATCCATCCGGGTTTGGGCGCAGGGTTTGTGATGCCCCAGTCGCCGTCGCCGGCCATCTGGCAGCCGATGCGACCGATTCCATAGGCCAGCATGAGGGGCGGGGCGGCAGCGTCGGTCAGGCGCAGGATGGGGATGTTGAACTTCCTGGCAAAGCGGATCACGGCATAAGCACCCACGATCAGTCCGCCATAGAAGGTAAGTCCGCTGAATGAAAGCAACGTGTGGATAGGGTCTATCATGAACTGGCTGGGGTCTTCCAGGATGTCGAACACCTTGGCACCGATGATGCCGCCGGCAGCTGCCCAAAGGGTCATGGTTCCGACGAGTTCGTGCGGCTGCATGGTGACGGTTTTCTCCTGGGGCTTGGCGAGTTTTTGTTTGTCCTTTTCGCGTTTCTTCATCCACACGGCGAACGCTGCAGCTGCCAGTCCGCCCAACCAGCTTCCCGTGGTCGATAGGATGATTCCCTGTGGATCATCCACCAGTTGACTGTAATGAAATGCGGCATAGATGAGTTTGTATCCCAGCAAAAACCCGAGTATGCCGGCCCCAACAAGTTCACCGGTGGTGACGGGTAAGCCTACCATGACTTTGGTATGGGTGGGTTTCATCCAGCCGAGCAATTCCATGCGTTTTAATTCTTTTGAGAGAAACCACGAGGCGATAAGGAATGCAACGGCCACAAAGAAGCCGAAGGTTTGTATGGGCAGCGGGATGTTGATGCCCAGGAGGTCTCGTAGTAAATCGGTTATGCTTGGGTACATGTCGGTTGAATTGGCATTGAAATCCCGTTGGGGCTGTAAAAGTATAAAGTTTCTTGTTTGTGGTTACTAGTTTGTGGTTATCCGTGCCACCCGGAGCTTTCGCGGTGGTAGAATTCAATTATTCCGGTGGAGCAGAAGCGCAGGCGGATGGTTCGTTTTTTGGGTTGGATGTTAGACTTGAGATGTTGGACCATAGACTACTGACCAATAGCATTCGACTATTCCCCGGGGCACACCAATCCCCACCCGGTTCGAGTTACGGCGTTTGAACATGCAAAGTGAGCCAAACCCATGCTGAAACTTGCGGTGGTAGGATTGGGTTGAAGTTTGTTGTTTTAGACGCGGTGACACGGACGTGGACGTCCGCGCCAACGTCGGCGACGGAATCAAAACCGATTGGTAGTTGTTCGTGGTTCGTTTTTAGCTAACGACTAAAGACTTACGACTTACCACTGAACTCATCCCACCACAATGTTGTTCTTCACGGCGAACATCACCAGTCCGGCCGTATTGCTCAGGCCCAGTTTGGACATGATGTTCTTGCGGTGGGTGGTAACGGTGTGCGGACTGATAAACAGCTTGTCGGCGATTTCCTTGTTGGTGAGGCTGGCGGCCACCATGCGGATGATCTCCAGTTCACGTTCCGACAGGTTCACCGGGTCGCAGGTGGCGCCGGAGGTTTTTGTGGTGGAAGGCTCGTGGCGGGCGGGTTGCATGAGGGTGTCGACCACCTTGCTGCAGAAGAACTTTTCTCCGACCGCCGTGGCTGAAATGGCCTCCAGGATCTCTTCCCGTGAACAGCGTTTGAGGATGTGGCCGTTGATGCCGGCATCGATGGCATCCTGGAGGACATGCTGTGACTGATCGGGGGTGATGGCGAGGAAATGGGTTTCGGGTGCGATCTTCTTCAGGCCGGTGATGTCTTCCAGGCTGAAGGATTCATCGTTGTAATTGATGATGATCACATGGGGATGCTGGATCAGTGTTTGTTTGTACAGATCCTGGGTGGTGGAAGCTTCACCCACCACTTCCAGGTTGCCCTGTTCGGCAATCAATGCGGCAAGTCCTTTGCGGGTCAGGAACTGGTCGTCGGCCAGCAGGATCCGGATCTTGGGAGATTTAGCCACAGGTGATCGTACTTATTTAGATTGATTATAAATAAGCGCAAATGTATTAATCCTTGACGAACTGGTCAAATGGAATTGAGTCGTAAGTCTCAAGTTGCGAGTCTCCCACCTACGCTAAAGCTTCGGCGGGCAGGCAAGTCAACCCGGGAAATAATTACGAAAGACGAATGATGGCACCCATCTAAAGTCTAACATCTAAAGTCTACCGTCTAATATCTATTGTCTCATAAAACTTACACCACTTCCTGATGCCGCACTGGTCGCACTTGGGGTTGCGGGCAATGCAGATGTACCTGCCATGCAGAATGAGCCAGTGGTGGGCTACGGCGAGCTGGTGTTCGGGGATGTGCTTCACCAGTTGTTTTTCGGTTTCCAGCGGTGTTTTGGCGCGGGTAGTGAGTCCGATGCGGGCTGCCACGCGGAACACATGCGTATCCACGGCCATGGCCGGTTGATCGAACACGACAGATGCTATCACGTTGGCGGTTTTCCTTCCCACGCCCGGAAGTTTTTGCAGGTCTTTGAGGTCGGAAGGTACCTGTCCGCCGAAATCATCCACCAGCATGCGCGACATGCCCACCAGGTGCTTGGCCTTGTTGTTCGGGTAGCTGATGCTTTTGATGTAGGGGAATACGGTTTCGGCATCCACCCCTGACATGGATTGCGGGGTGGGGAATGCTTTCAGTAACTCAGGGGTGACCATGTTCACGCGTTTGTCTGTACACTGTGCCGACAAAATTACGGCTACGAGAAGCGAGAAGGGGTTGTCGTAAAGCAGCTCGGTTTCCGCGTCGGGGTTGTGTTTGCTGAAATAGTCGAGCACATGACGGAAGCGTTCTTCTTTTTTCATGGGGTAAAGATAGGATGTTAGTTGTTGGTTCTTAGTTGTTGGTTATTGGTTATTGGTTATTAGAGGTTTGATGTTGGGTGATAGATGTTAGACTTGCGACTTAAGATTCGGCTCGGGGTGCACCAATCCCCGCCCCAATTCAAGTTACGCTGATTACAAATGCAATGGGAGCCAAATACATGCTTAAACTTGGGGAAGTAAGATTGGGCGGTGTTTTGCCTTGCCCAACTTAACTTAAGCACCACCGTTTTTTATGATCGTTTCTCATTTTCCGTGACTCGTCTGCCTGTCTATTGAACCACCTTTTTACTCTATATGCCCCAGCCTGCCGATACATGGGCCGGCGCAACGGCAGGCAGGTACGTGGTTCAACGGGCTGCCCGGCTCAAGTCAACATCTCAAGTCTATTGTCTAAAGTCCAAACCTCCTGTGACCGAAAGCTAAAGACATACAACTTGTAACTCGCCACTTGAGACTTGCCACTCATCTTACTACCTTTGTTCAAACCAAATTCCTGAATCCATGCTTTCAAAAAAAATAGAAAAAGCCCTGAACGACCAGGTAGGCAACGAGGCTGAAGCCGCATTCTTTTATCTCGCCATGGCTTCATGGTGTGAAGGCAAAAGCCTGGAAGGCTGCGCCGCATTCCTCTACCGCCATTTTGAAGAAGAAAAAGATCACATGCTGCGACTCATCCACTACATCAATGATGCCGGTGGTGATGCAGCGGTTCCTGCCATCAAAAAACAAACAGCCAATTTCTCTGACATCAAAGCTGTGTTCCAGACCGTGCTCAAGCACGAAATCGCGGTAACCACTGCGATCAATAAATTGGTGGACATGTGCCTGAAGGAGCGCGACTATTCCACCCATAACTTCCTGCAATGGTACGTGGCCGAGCAGCATGAAGAGGAGAAGCTGTTCCGCACCGTCCTCGACAAGATCGATATCATCGGTACCGATGCGAAAGGACTGTACTGGATCGACCAGGAGGTGGGTAAACTCAATGCTGCACTTGCCGCTTCTGAAGCGGGCGCCTGATCCATTCAAACATGATCCTGCTTGCCGACAGCGGCGGAACCAAAACACACTGGTGTTTGCTGGGTTCCGATGGTGTTTCGCGTTCCTTTTTTTCAGGAGGGATGCATCCGCTGGTGCATAGCGATGAAGCGCTTCAGCATACCCTGACAACCGAGGTTCTGCCCGCGCTCGGAACCGATTCAGCCGGCCAGGTGATCTTTTACGGCGCCGCTTGCAGCAGTGCAGAACGTATTGCCAAGGTAAACCGACATCTGTCTGCAGTCTTTCCCGATGCATCCATTCAGGTATTGCATGACATGTTGGGTGTGGCGCGTTCCGTATGCGGCAACGACCCCGGCATGGTGGCGATTTTGGGAACCGGCTCCAATGCTGCCTATTACGATGGTGATGAGGTGTACAGCCATGTCCCTTCCCTTGGGTATGTTTTGGGTGATGAGGGCAGCGGCGCATACATCGGCAAGCAATGGATCAGGGCTGTGCTTTACGGAGAGGCCCCGGCCGATCTCGCTGCCCGGTTTTTAAAAGAAACCCAGGTCGACAAGGAAACGGTGCTCCGGAAGGTGTACATCGAACCCAACGCCAATGCCTTTCTCGCGTCTTTTTGTCCGTTCCTGCACAACCACCTGCATGATGCATTTGTGCATGACCTGGTGCTGACCTCCTTCCGGTTGTTCCTGCAACGCATCGTGAAAAAGCACGAGGTATGGCGGGAGTTGTCACTCGGATGTGTAGGTTCCGTGGCCTTTCATTTCAAACCGGTTCTGGAAGAAGCAGCCGGCCTTGAGGGGGTTCGCCTGGGGGAAGTGATCCGTGATCCGATGGAAGGACTGGTGCGTTATTATAGTCGTAAGTCGTAAGTCTTTAGTCCTTAGTAATCGGAACGCAGAGACATATTGCATGGGTAAAAACGTTCCCGCCCGCACGGTCAAAGTCCAATTGCATCGTATGCCTGTGCGAGATTAGGACTAAGGACTAAAGACTTACGACTTGCAACTAACTTTAAATCTTTCGCTTTAACACCACAAACACTGCCGTGGTCATCAGGGATATAAGTCCGCCTATAAACAACACACGGAAAAGTGTAGTGGCTGACAGAACAAAGGGTGAGAACATTTTTCTTTTCAGGGCGATGGCGTTGGCAATGGCTTCTTCATTCTGTCCTTCCTTCGTCATGACTTCCCGTGTTTCGGTAATGATCTTTTCCAGGAATTCCGGATGAAGCCATTTGTGAACGATCACTGTTCCCGCTGCTGCGAACAGCCCGATGGTTAGTGATGCCCGCAGGCCGTTCTTGAAGATTTCCCGCATATCAGTTTGCGTGCCGCTCCGGAACCCCTGGTAATTGGTCACGATGATTGTGGCGAGCAGCAGGCCGGTGGTAGCGATGCTGCTGTATACACCGATATCCCAACCCATAAAATGTTCAGCGAGGATAAAAGCAAACAAACCAACGCCGGCGCTCAGATTGAAAGTCTTCCTGCTCATGCCGGGGATGCTGTTTGGGCGGGAAGGGTACTTCCGGATGCAATGTCTTTGATCACTTCGGGTGCGGTTAGCAACCGAATGGCTTTTCCCTTGACGGTGATCGTGTCGCCCTCCACATGCAGCAGGCTCCCCTCCGGCAGACAGGCCACCGGAACCCCGGGGTTCATGATTGCAAATTCTTTCAGTCGGTCCAGCCGGCTCTCTCCACCTTGGTTGGGCAGTGTGGCTTCGGTGTAGTGCGGGTTGATCTGGTAAGGAATGAGGTTGAAGGCATCGAACGAGGCGGGTTGCACGATCGGCATATCATTGGTGGTTTTCATCGTGGGCCCGGCCATATTGGCGCCGGCGCTCCATCCCACGTAAGGTATCCCGTTCAGTACCTTTTCACGGATGGCCTTCACCAGGCCTTGTTCATGCAGTGTTTTCACAAGGCAGAATGTATTGCCGCCGCCGGTCATGATCGCACCGGCGTTGTTCAGGGCCGCAACCGGATCTTTTTCCTGGTGGAGTGAAAAGGAGGTCAGGCCTACCTGGTCGAGCATGCGTTTCACAAGGTCGTAATACAGGTCGAAGCCAAGCGAGATGCCGGCATAGGGAACGAAGGCAACCGGACCGCCATCCTTCAGAAAACCGATAAGTTCTTCGCGCGGCCAGGTGAAGAAAGGCTCACCCGGCATGGTTGAATTGCTCAACAGCAACAATCGTTTCATGGCGTAAAATTTTTTCGAAGGTAACCTTTATATAGGTAGTCTTTAGTCGTAAGTCTTTAGTATTTAGTCCTGCGGTCACACGGTCGTATGATTCAGCGGCACTTTGAAGGCGCTGACGGTGCTGTTTCAAAGCGTATTGCTAAGCCGGGTTTGTTCGCTGGCTTCGTACGCATTGATCAGCTTGTGGTACAGGAAAATTCCAATCAGGTAGAGCCCGGCTGTTGTCAGCAGGATATGCACATAGGGCACACCATGCATCCGCATGAACTTGAACAGGATGGCGCTGATGTACCATGAGCCGTTCCACGTTGCAGAAGTAAGTGCACTGATGATCTCCTGGTTTTTCTTACCCACGTAGTTCATCACAAGTTCGGATGCCATGGGGTTTGACATGTTCATGAGGGGTTGACGAATCAGGTAGGCACCGAAAGCAATGTACAGTGCGATGGAAGTACCGGCATAATATTCGGTGGTGGCCAACACAACCAATGCGCCCACTGCCAGGGATTGGGTGGTGGTGATGGCTGTACGGTACCCCAGGTTGCGTTTGATGGAGGGTACGATGATGATGCTGATGAAGACCAGTATCAGCGCTACCGCTTGTAAAGTAGCGAACGGGTATGAGTCTACCTGGTGAACGTTATAGAAAAACAGGCTGATGAATTGCATGGTGAGTCCTGCACCCGTGGCGATCAAGAGAGTCGGGAGCATGCCCCGACCGATCAGGTGCCAGTCGTACTGTTTCCAGTGAAAGGTTTTGGGTACGTCCGCTTCCGGTCCGTTGTCTTTGGTAACGCGCAAAGCGAAGTATAGGCTTAGAAAACCCAGACACGACAGCAGGGTGAGGATGCTGCGTTCGGTGAACATGTCCGGGTTGATGGCGTGGAGTGACGCGATCAGGGAGCCGCCCAGGATACCGCTCAGGCTCCAGGTGCTGTAGCTCAGGGCAAAGGCCTCACTGCGATACGATGGATGTGTATTGCGGAGGATGTAGGGGAGGGCGGTGACTTGCACGAAGGTGAAGAACATGCCCCAGCAGAAGGTGCCGATATACAGCAACCACGATATGTGTGCATGGATGGCATACAGCATCACAAGGGAACAGGTGGGAACCATGATGCCCGGCGCAACGAGGAAGGGTTTGAGCCGTGTGTTGCGGATCAGGATACCCACCGGCAATGCGAACAGCAATACACCCAGGTACCGGTAAGAATAATACCCGGCGCTTTCATGATCGGCGTAGCCCTCCTTTGTCATATAGATCAACAACACGGCAAGAAACGACACGTTGATCAGCTGCAGAAAGAACTGTGCAGCGATCACGCGCAGGGTGTTCCGGTCCAGTTGCAGGTAGTTGTTGATCAAGTGTTGTTAGTCTTTGGTCGCCCTCCTTCGCTAAAGCTTCGGCGGGTAAATCAGTCGTTAGTCAGTTTGGAAGGGAGGTTTCGTGCACTTCGCAGATGCTGACGCAAACGCCCTCGTCCGCGTCCCGTGCTGACGCTGACGTCCTCGTCCGCGTCATTAACTTTCCAATCGCTGCATCACTTCATCGGCATACATCCATGTGAACCGGCCATCGTTCCTGAACCAGGTCATTTGTCGTTTGGCGTAGTGGCGGGTGTTGAGTTTGATCTTTTCCACGGCCTCATCCAGGGAGCAGTGCCCCTCGAGGTGCAGGAAAAGTTCGCGGTATCCGATGGTATTTACCGCCGGCAATGTCCGGTATTCAAACAGCGATTCGGCTTCGTTCAGCAGTCCTTTTTCCATCATTGCGTTCACCCTTTGATCAATCCGTTGATACAATTCCTCGCGGTCTGCAAGCAGCGCGATACGTGTGATACGGAATGGACGTTCCGTGGTTGTCTTTTTTCGAAAGGATGAATACGGTTTACCTGATGCACGGCAAACTTCCAGGGCGCGGATCAGGCGCCTCGGGTTTTGGAGATCTACCTGTGCATGGTAGACCGGATCTTTTTCCAGCAATTCTTTTTGCAGAGATTCGATACCCTCTGTTTCGAGTTGGTGCTGAATGTCTTCCCGAATGGTTTCAGGCACGTCAGGCATGGGATCCAGCCCGTCGCATATGGCCTGGATGTAAAGTCCGGTGCCGCCTGCCATCACTACATGTTCATGTTCTTTGTGGAGGGAAGAGATGGCATTCAGGGCTTCCTGTTCGAAATCGGCCGTGGTGTATGGGGTGTGGATGGACCGGTGGCCCGTGAGGTGACATGATATGCCTTTCAGCTCCTCTTCTGTTGGGCGTGCGGTACCGATGAACATTTCCTTATACACCTGCCTTGAATCCGCGTTTACCAATTCGGTTTTCAGTAAGCGCGCCGCCTCCACCGCAACGGCGGTTTTGCCTGAGGCGGTGGGGCCGCCGATGATGATGAGGTGGGGCACGATGTTAAGTTTGTGGTTGGTTATTGGTTGTTAGTTATTGGTTATTCGCTGTGCAGCTGGCGCGGATTTGCAATCTGTGCCCATATTCGTTTCGATGTATTTTGCCGGGTGGAGAGGCGGGAGATTCCGGCGGTCTATCGTCTGATATCTACTTCTTCCCAACTTTCAATCCCATCTTCTCGCCGAGTTCCAGCATCAGCCGGTGGGCGCTTTCGTAGTTGTTGGGGATATCGCCTTCCAGGATGGCTTCGCGGATGGCGTTCTTGATGTCACCCACTGGTTTGCTGGGGGGGATGTTGAACGTTTCGATGATCTCTTCCCCGCTGATGGGTGGTTGCCAGTTCCGGATGCGGTCGCTTTCTTCCACCTCTTTCAGCTTTTCCCGCACAAGCGCAAAGTTGTCGAGGTACCTGCGCACCCGCACTTTGTTCTTGGAGGTCACGTCGGCTTCGCACAGGTCCATCAGGTCGTCGATGTCGTCACCGGCTTCAAACAGCAGGCGGCGTACGGCGGAGTCGGTTACCTGCCCGTCTACCAGTGCAATGGGACGAAGGTGCAGCCTGACCAGTTTCTGCACATACTTCATTTTGTCGTTCAGGGGCAGTTTCAGGCGGCGGAAGATGCCGGGCACCATGCGTGCACCGCGGTCTTCGTGTCCGTGAAATGTCCATCCGCGTCCGGGCTCAAAACGCTGGGTGGCGGGTTTGGCGATGTCATGGAGGATGGCGGCCCAGCGCAGCCATAGGTTGTCGCTGGTTTTGGCCACGTTGTCCAGCACCTGGAGGGTATGGTAGAAGTTGTCTTTGTGGCTCATGTTTCCCACGGTCTGCACGCCCTGCAATTCCTGCATTTCGGGGAAGATGATGGCCAGTAGTCCGGTGTTGAAGAGGTGTTTGAAACCTACGGAAGGAATGGGTGACAACACGATCTTGTTGAGCTCATCGGCGATGCGTTCGGCGGAAACGATGGTGATGCGGTCCTTCATTCCCGAAATAGCTTCGTACGATGCCTGTTCAATTTCGAACCCGAGCTGGCTGGAGAAGCGGATGGCCCGAAGCATGCGCAGCGGGTCGTCAGAATAGGTTTGGAAAGGATCGAGTGGGGTGCGGATCAGTTTTTTCTTCAGGTCTTTCAGGCCGTCAAACGGGTCCACCAGGGTGCCGAAGTCGTCTTTGTTGAGGCTGATGGCAAGGGCGTTGATGGTGAAGTCCCTCCGGCGCTGGTCGTCTTCCAGGGTGCCGTCTTCCACGATGGGTTTGCGGGAGTTCTTTCGGTAGGATTCCTTCCGGGCGCCCACGAACTCGATTTCCACATCGCCATAGTTGATCATGGCGGTGCCGAAATTCTTGAACACGCTCACCAGGGAACTTTCCCCGTCACGTTTGGAAACTTCCTTTGCCAGTTCAATTCCACTGCCGGTCACCACCACGTCGATATCCTTGCACGGACGTTTGAGCAACAGGTCACGCACGAACCCACCGATCACGTACGCCTGCTGATCTTTTTCTGAGGCGATGTCCGAGATGGTATTGAATACAGGGTGGGTGAGTTGATCTGTGAATGATTTCAACACGGCAATTTCAGGGCCTGATAAGAGTTTGTTGTCCCAGTGCGTCAATTTTGATAATGGTTGATGGTTTGGTGTCCTCAAGACCGGAGGGCAAATTTATCACATAATCCACACCCACCAAAATGGCGGGATGTATCTCCCCGTAAGACATCGGACTGGGTTGGCCGCTCAGGTTTGCTGACGTGGAAACCAATGGTTTTCCGAGGGCGCGCACCAAAGCCTGGCAAAACGGGTGGCGCACAACACGGATGGCTGCGCTTCCGTCAGGCGAGATGACGTTGGGTGCGAGTCCTTTTGCATCCGGGTAAATGATGGTGAGGGGGCGTTTGGCCTGGGCCATCAGCGCTTCGGTTCCGGGCGGAAGCAGGGTCAGGTAATCCCTCAGCATGTCAATGGAATCCACCAGTGTGATGAGGCTTTTGGAATCCTGCCGTTGCTTGATGCGATAGATCTTTTTTACGGCATCTTCCTGTGTGGCGTCACACCCGATGCCCCAGATGGTGTCGGTGGGGTACAGAATCGTGCCGCCTTTTTGGAGCACGGGCAGCGCTTTTTCAACTTCCTGTTCGATATGGTAATGTTGGCTCATGCGGTAAAGGCGAATTGGGCAACGGGTATGTCGAGTGCGCACCTGAAGTGCTTCTTCGGACATTTGCCAAGTCCGTGCAATCCGCAGGGCTTGCATTCGGGCTGGGGTGTGGCCTCGGCAATGATGGAATAGGTTGACAGCGGTCCGAAGCCGAACCGCGGTGTTGTGGAACAGAAGAACGATGTGACACGTGCATTCACTGCCGACGCGAGGTGGAGCGGGGCGGAGTCATTTACATAGTTCATCTCTGCGTCATGCATCAGGGCTGCGGATCCCAGGAAGCTGAGTTTGCCGGCCATGTTCACCAGGTTGTTGTGACCGCTCTTGCGGATGATCTCATCGCACAGGGCCGCATCCGATGGTGCCCCGAGCATGTAAATAATGGTTTTCGGGTTGCATGCACGGATCAGCCGGATCCATTGCTCGGCCGGCAGTTGCTTGGTGAACCATACGCTGGCGGGGGCCATGCACAGGTAGGGGTGTTTCTTCAGCGGGGCTACTTCCTGCAGGTGTTCCTCGTTGATATAGAGTTTGGGCTTGCTCACTTCCGGTCCGGTCAGATCGCTGATCAGGGCATGGTTGCGTTCGGTTTCATGCCTGCCGTCGCCGATCACATGATGAATTCGGGTACTGAAGGTGAAAGACAATGGATTCTTGTCGAAGCCTGCCCGCGAATCTGTGCGTGCCCTCAGGGTCATGATGCCGCTTGACAGGAACCGCTGCAGGTTGATCACCCGATCGTATCGTGTTTTGCGGATCTCCCGGATGGTGCGCGCGAGTGAGCGGAACTTCGCTTGTTTCTTATCCCACACATACACCTTGCGGATGAACGGGTGTTCTTCCAGCAGACCTTCATTTCCTTTGCGCACAACCATGTCGATCATGGCTTCCGGGAAAGCGGCATGCAACGCCTCCGCCACCGAAGTGGCCAGGATCACATCGCCTATGAAAGCGGTTTGTATGATGAGGTAGGAGCGCAATACAATTAGAAATTAGGAATTAGAAATTAGGAATGTCCATTGTTATGAAGACGTCTGGTTCATGAGTTTGTGGAGTGACATCAGAAATCAAAACCATGGTTGTATGGTACATGGAACACGTTTGTTTTCAATTCCTAATCCCTAATTCCTAATTATTAATTATTTACACGGCCACATCGTATTCCCTTAACGCCGAGTTCAGCGAGGTTTTCTTGTCGGTGCTTTCTTTGCGTTGCCCGATGATCAATGCGCATGAAACCTGGTATTCGCCCGCAGCAAACTTCTTGGTGTATGAGCCCGGGATCACCACCGAACGGGCAGGCACCAGGCCTTTATACTCAACGGGTTTGTCGCCCGTCACGTCGATGATTTTGGTGGAGGCGGTCAGCACCACATTGGCACCCAGCACCGCTTCTTTCTGCACGCGCACGCCTTCCACCACGATGCAACGTGAACCGATGAAGGCGTTATCTTCGATGATCACGGGGGCGGCCTGTACGGGTTCAAGCACACCGCCGATGCCAACGCCGCCGCTGAGGTGAACGTTCTTTCCGATCTGCGCGCAGGATCCGACGGTTGCCCAGGTATCCACCATGCTGCCTTCATCTACATACGCACCTATATTCACATAAGAAGGCATCATGATCACTCCCTTGGAGACATAAGCACCATAACGGGCCACGGCATGAGGCACCACACGTACCCCCAGTTCCTTGTAACCGGTCTTCAGGTCAAGCTTGTCGTGGAATTCCAACGGGCCGGCCTGCATGGTTTTGTTCTCACGGATGGGAAAGTAAAGGATCACCGCTTTCTTGATCCATTCGTTGACCTGCCAGTCACTGCCTTTCGGTTCGGCCACTCGCAGATTTCCTTTGTCGAGATGTTCAATAACGCTTTGAATGGCCTGGCGTGTTTCTTCCTTTGCCAGTAGTTCCCGGTTGTCCCAGGCCGCTTCGATGATGGATTGTAACTGTTGCAAAATGGTATATACTTATGGGTTAAGGTTGCAAAAATAGGGATTACTGTCAAACGCCTTGTGATTGGACCGAAGACCCGTTACCTTTGGGCCTCCGTTGGTGTGTGGACAGCCACCCCGGTCAGGGGTTGTGCGGACGAAATAAGCGAGATGTTTTTAGGATTTAACTTTCAAACCATGAAAAATCGGGTATGCTGTTTCTTTTCCCTGATCTGTATTGTTCTTGCTATTTCTGATGTGAAAGGACAGGGTGGGCAGTGGGCGGCCCTCGGTGGCGGCCTGAACGATAAGTGTCTTTCGTTGGCATGTGGGGCAGGTAGCATCGTGTACGCCGGTGGCAGCTTTTCCGATGCCGGTGGTATTGGTGCAGCCAACATTGCACGCTGGGACGGAGCCAACTGGTCGGCGCTGGGGGATGGCGTTAACGGATGGTGCTATGCCATTGCAGTGGATGACAGCGGCAATGTGTATGCCGGTGGCACCTTTGCAAAGGCAGGTGGAATAGATGTGAACTACATTGCCAAGTGGGACGGTAACACCTGGTCGGCGCTGGGCAACGGATTGGGAGGATGGTGTTATGATATCAAGTTGGATGCGTCGGGCCAGCTGTATGCATGCGGCACATTCACAACGGCCGGTGGCAATACCGCCAACCGAATTGCCAAATGGGATGGTGTTTCATGGACTTCCCTCGGGGGTGGGCTGGATGACGTGTGCAATGCAATTGCCATTGACCGGCAGGGCATGGTTTATGCCGGTGGCAGGTTCACGCAGGCAGGCAACCAACCGGCAGCTTACATTGCCAGGTGGAATCCGGCAGATACAACATGGTCTGCCCTTGGGTATGGTTTGAATGACGACTGCGAATCTCTGTTGGCCGGTTCGGATGGCAACCTGTATGCAGCGGGTATTTTCACGATGGTGGATAGCATCAGCACCAGCTCGATCGGCCGATGGGACGGCAACGCGTGGCATACCATGGCAAGCGGTCTGGGGTATCAGCAGCATACCTATGCATTGGGTATGGATAGTTCCGGTACTGTGTTCGCCGGAGGTTCGTTTTATGCGATCTCCGGACTGGCGGTAAAGTACATCACCCGGTGGTCGGGAAGCGAATGGGTGGGTTCGGGTGTTGGATTCAGCAATTCATGTCGTGCCCTGGCCGTGGATCAGCAGGGTGTGTTATACGCCGGAGGAGAGTTTGCCAATGCCGGTGGAGGAGCGGTGAATTATGTGGCCAGGTGGGAGGAAACCATGGTGGGTGTGGATAATGTTCCCGGGCAGAAGAATGGTATTACCGTCTTCCCTGTACCAACCAGCGGTGAGATTTGGTTGCAGGGGGATGTTGATTTCGGAACAGACATTCGACTATATGATGTACAGGGCAAACTCGTGAATCGGCAACGGTATGATGGAAATGTCCTCGATCTTTCGGAAGTGAAAGCCGGTGCTTACTGGTTGAAAATAGGGTCAGGTAGTCGCGCACAGACGGTGAAGGTTGTTTTGCATTAGCCGCATATCGGCTTGCGGGCAATCACTACCTTTGTACCATGTCTCGCATCCTCGCCATCGATTACGGATTGAAACGCACCGGTCTCGCGGTCACCGATCCGCTGCAGATGATCGCCAATCCGTTGGACACCATTCCGTCCAATGAACTCATCCCGTTTCTGAAAAAATACCTGGCTTCCGAGGAGGTCGAACGTTTCGTGCTGGGCGAACCCAAACGCCTGGACGGAAGCGAAACCCACAGCAGCAAGGGCGTGGCCGATTGTATGAAGCTGCTGGAGAAATCCTTTCCCCAAATTCCCGTTAATCTGGTGGATGAGCGTTTTACTTCCAAAATGGCCACCGCCGCCATTCTTTCCGCCGGTGCAAAAAAATCACAGCGACAAGACAAAGCCCTGGTGGACAAGGTGAGTGCGGTGATTATTTTGCAGACGTACCTGGAGGGGGTAAGGGGGTAAAGAAGTAAGGGGGTAAAGAAGTAAGGAGGTAAGAGAGGAGGTGGAGGAATAGGGTTGCTTCTTTGGTTAAGATCTTCCGGTGGGTGTTTTGCAGGTAATGCGAATGAAATTGTGCAGTTTGATTTTTAGCTGCTCATAATTATCCATGAATTGATCGAAGGTGACTTGGTTTACCAGTTTCCGCTCATGAGCTTTGGTCATCCATGTCATGGTTTCGTATAAAGAACCCCTTGCATAATAGTAAAACCGCTGTTTGTCCAAATAATGATATCTGCCGAACCCTTCACTGATATTGGCAGCAATCGAATCCGCTGATCGAATGATCTGGCTTCCCATGGTGTGTTTTTCAAAATCTTTCCATTGGATTGCGATATTCCAAATACAACGTCCCATGTCCAAAGCAAGCTGATAAATTTTCAATTCCAACAGATCCATGTCGGTAAAATTATGATATCAATTGATTCAGTTCAGCGCTCTGTAAGTAATTGACACACATTTTCCCGATTGCATGAGTTATTGGATAGGCGACCAGCCAACCTTTACCCCTTACTTCTTTACCCCTTTACCCCTTTACCCCTTTACTTCTTTACTCTTTATCCCCTTCCGTTCCTTTTCCATCCCCCCTGTATTATGACCATCAAACCTGCAGTTGACGCTGCATAAAACCCAAGGAGATGGCTGAAAAGAAACTTTCCCCGCGCCAGAAGATGATCGGGATGATGTACCTGGTGCTGACCGCCCTGCTGGCCCTGAACGTGGCCAAGGAAGTGTTGGACGCGTTTGTGTTGGTAGATAAGAGCCTGGGCAAAACAACAGAGAACTTTCAGGAAAAGAATGCGGCATTGTACGCGGAGTTCGACCGGCAGGCAAGCATGATGGCACGTGCCAAGCCTTTTCGCGACAAGGCGTACGAGGTGAAGCAGCAGGCCGATGAGTTGCATGCGTTCATTGAAGCATTGAAAAAGGAAATCGTTGCGAAAGCCGACGGGCCCACCTACAAGATGGATGACATCCAGTCGAAAGACAACCTGGACATCCCTTCCCAGGTGATGATCTTTGAAAAGAAAGGCGAAACGCTCCGCCAACGGATGGATGCTTTCAGGGCGTTTGCCTTTTCCATGATCCCCCCAGACCACGAAGCGTTGTTGCGTGCCGTGAAGGAAAACCTCGCCACCCCCGATCCTGAACCGGATCCCAACAAAGGAAGCATGACCTGGGAACAGGAACATTTCGAAGACCTGCCATTGGTGGCCGTTGTTACCATGCTGTCAAAGATCCAGAACGATGTGCGCAACGTGGAGTTTGACGTGATCAACGACCTCAAGCAGAACATCAGCGGGGAAGACATTCCGTTCAATAAGGTGGCCGGCACGGTGATCACCCCCAGCAACTATGTGCTGCGCGGCGATTCCTTCCGGGCCGATATCTTCCTGGCCGCCTTCGACACCACCCAATCGCCCAGGATCTTTCTCGGCGACTACGAAACCGACGCCTCGGGTAACTACCGCATGTTACCCGGTTATGATTCGGTGCCTGTTGACGGCGGTATCGGTCGCTTCACGGCTGCAGCCCATGCGCTGGGACAGCAGGCTTACAAGGGATTGATCGAGTTGCAAACCAAAGATGGGAAGCGCATGTTTCCGTTCTCCGGAAGTTACAACGTAGCCGCGCCCCAGGCGGTGGTGTCGGTGGATGCGATGAATGTGTTCTACATCGGATTGGATAACCCTGTTTCCATTTCCGTGCCTGGTGTGCCGGCAGATAAGATCAGGCCCCAATTGAACGGCAACGGTCAATTGAAAAGGGTAGGCGACGGTAAGTATGAAGTGAAAATGAACCGCGGCGCAACAACTGCAAGGGTTACTGTAATGGCGGAAATGCCCGACGGACAGATGCGCAACATGGGCAGCATGGATTACAGGGTGAAAGCCGTTCCCAATCCAATCGCAAGGGTGACGGGCATCAGTACGGGAAAGGTGCGTAAATCAAACCTGTTGGCTTATCCCGGTGTAGCAGCGGAGATGGATGACTTCATCTATGCCGGGGTACGTTGGGTGGTCACGGATTTTGATGTGATGGTGCCAAGCAAAAGTGTACGGGCATTGGAGGTACGTGGAGATTACAAGTTTTCCGGCGAGGTTAAAACGGCATTTCGCTCCCTTGCCAAGGATGATCTTGTTGTGATTCAAAACATCAAAGCTGTGGGGCCGGGAGGTGAGCGAAGGAACCTGAATCCGGTGGTGCTGACGGTGGTGAATTGAAGGTGTGAATGCTCATGTTTTTTGAACGGTGATAAAGTTGGATAGATTCTCCTACATAAGCTTGTTCTGGTTACAGTCAGTAGTATTGGTTCCCCTTCAGTGTATGATGTACATTGATCTTCGAACATCAATGTACTTATGGTAACCGATCAACAAATCACAGAGAGAATTCACATTATCAGAGGCAAAAAGGTAATGATGGACAGGCACCTTGCCGAAATGTATGGGGTGGAAACAAAAGTACTTAACCAGGCAGTGAAACGGAACCTGTCAAGATTTCCTGCGGATTTCATGTTTCAGTTAACGCTATATGAATACCAGACTCTAAGGTCACAATTTGTGACCTTAGAGTCTGGTAAGGGTAAGCATAGCAAATACAGTCCGTATGTGTTTACCGAACAAGGGGTGGCCATGCTTTCCAGTGTGCTTCACAGTGAAACCGCTATTCAGGTCAACATCCACATCATTCGAATATTTACACGCATGCGGGAAATATTGGAAGCACAACAGGATGTATTGGCAAAGATGGTATCCCTGGAACGTACGTTGATAAAGCAAGGACGCAGGGTGGACAAGCATGAGGAGAAAATAGAGAATGTGCTAAATGCCTTGAGAAAGCTACTTTCGCCTCCGTCTACCCCGCGCAAGCGCATTGGCTATAAGCCGGATGGGCCCTGATTTTTGCCATCGGAAATCGGATGAAAGTGATGTGTAAACTTGCTAAGGTAAGTCGGGACTTGATTTTCGAAACGATCCAGTGTGAGTTTTGAGGGAAAAAGAAAAAGAGCCCTGGCAGTTGCCAACGCTCTTTTTCTTTTTGTGCCCGGGACTGGACTTCCCGTATGCCCTTGCTCCAAGCCAGCGCATACGGGATAAACTTCTCGCCCAGCCTTTTTTGTTGCGCAAAAAAAATCCCTCGCTTTCGCAAGGGATTTCCGTTCACTTTGTGCCCGGGACTGGACTCGAACCAGCACAGTATCACTACCACTAGCTCCTGAAACTAGCGCGTCTACCAATTTCGCCACCCGGGCTCGGGTTTTGAGGAATGCGAAATTAAAACAAATCTCGGAATTCCTCAAATTTGGGTTTGGGAGGGTGATTAATGGTTGTTTGATATTGGCTTGTGGCCCTCTGGTTGGTTGTGGCGTACCTACGGCACGCATCCTTTTTTGATAAATGATCTCTACCAATGTGTTGTTCCTACAGAACAATTGCGGTAAACCATTGAATGAAGCTGATCATTCGCTCCGTTAGGAGCGATACATGGGTGGACGAAATAATCCCGAAGGAAAGCGTGCGTGCCGTAGGTACGCCACCACTTCAATCTTGTAAAGACTCCACCCGCACATCAAACGGCAAATGCAATGCTTCCTTCAGCTGTCGATTCAGATCATCGTTTTTATCCACAGAAACCTCGGCGCTCAGCAACCAGCCGGAAGGAGGCAGCGGGGCAAGTGTCACTACCTCACCTGGTGCCTTCCTTATGTTGTGCAGGTTTTGCATCCTGGCATCCACCGCATTTGCATAAGTGGAAGCGACCGGAAACTGAACCACCATCCACAGGATGTTTCCGCATAATAGCAACCAGCTGGACATGACAGCTGCCTTCTGACCAACCACCGGCCATTGACCTTTCAGCCACATAACGGCAACAATTGTAAACACCTGGGTCAGGAGGCCCATGGGGGCCATCACCCGGTCGGGGGCCACATCGCTTGTGATCAGTACGGATGGAGCCGGTATGACCAATGCGAGTATCAGCCATACCCCTGCCACGCGCTTCAGTTGTTTGGTTGAAATTTGTGGCAGGTAACCGTAAAAGGGCAGTGCTGCCAGAATAGTCCACAGCACATGCAAGGGTATCGTCTTTAAAAAAAACCTTCCCCCCGAGATCAGCCACATGCGGACTCCCTTATCCAGCGAGAACGGTGACAGGTGTTCGGATCTACGCATATTTCCGGGGGCAACGAGCAGTGTAGCGAAAGCTCCTCCCATGACAATCAATGCAGGGATGAGCTGACGCCGCAGGTCCGGCTTTTTCCATGCCAGTGCTACCATGGCGGCAATACTCAGCAAGGCCAGCGTTTCATTGGAAGCGCCGATGTACAAGGCACACAGAAGGGGCAATACCAGATTCCGGGTGCCGCTGTTTTTTCGCAACAAACAAGAGGTAAGTACGAGCAGGGCCACCAGCGAGCTCATGTAACTGGTGGAAGTGCTGACCCACCACCAGGATTCACCCACCCCCTGTGTGGTCAGGAACCAACCGTTGATGAAGATCAGGGCCAGCCAGTTGTGATGAGGGATTGAAAGCCGGAGGGAAACCAGGATCCGGCGAACCGCCCACCATGCAATGGCAAGATGGGATATAGCGAACAACAGCAGGGTATACCGGTTGTAGAAAGCCAACCATGTGTGACTTTGAAGCAGGGCTATCCATCGACCGTTCCAGTCGCTATAAAACAACCAGGTAGCATGAAGAATGCCCCGGGATTTCACGAGTTCCAGCAGGGCGAAGTCGTCCCGGCTCAACCGGTTGAACCATGCCAGTCCGACATACAGGATCAGGAATGACCCTGCGGCCAGTGCCGGTCCCGGGGAGATCCTGCCTGTTTTGATCATCACCTGTTTTGGGCGGTGGCTGCAGTTGATGCAGCGTAATCTTCAACGGCTTTCCACACCCGCAGGATGTTGCCCGAGCAGATCTTCTGAATGTCGTCTTCGGAATAACCGCGGTCCAGCAGTTCTTTGATCAGGTTGGGGTATTTGGATACGTCTTCCAGTCCGGTCGGCAGGGTGGGACCCACGCCGTCGTAATCCGATCCGATGCCCACATGATCGATACCCGCCACTTTCACCACGTGATCGATGTGGTCAACCACCTGCTGCAGAGTGGCGAGGGGAACATGTTCTTCTTCCATGAATTGCTTGCGGAGTTCATCGGTTTCCTTGCAATGTTCGGGTTTGTTGTTGGCGATGGCCCAGGCTTTCACTTTTTCCTTCACCCGTTTTCCGGCTTCATTGAAGTCGGATGTGATGAAGGATGATCCGAAGTTGATCTGTACCACGCCACCGGCCTTGGCCAGCGCTGCGATCATCTCGTCGCTCATGTTGCGTTCGAAGCCCGGCACCAGGCTGCGGCAGGAAGAGTGTGATGCGATGGGCGGTGCCTTGGCGATATGGATCACGTCCCAGAAGGTGCTGTCGTCCACATGGGAAATATCCACCATGATGCCGAGGCGGTTCATTTCAGCAACCACTTTCTCGCCGAACGGACTCAGGCCGCTATATTGATGAATGGTGTCGTAGGATGAGTCGCAGATGAGGTTGGATTTGGAATGGGTGAGGGTGATGTAGCGGATGCCACGTTGATAAAAGTGCGTCAGGTTTTCGATTTTGTCTTCAATGCCAGCACCGTTTTCCATGCCCATGGCGAGGAGTACTTTTCCCTGGCCGGCGTTCTCGGTCACTTCGGAAACAGACTGCACCACCTTGAACTTGTCGGGATGGTCTTTTTGAAAGCCTTCCACCATGTCGATCAGGCTATCGGCCAATGCTTTTGCACCACCGGTTTCCTGGAGTTCTGCAGGGATATAGATGGACATGAACGGCACGTCGAGTCCGCCGGTCACGCATCGCTCGTAATCGAAGTCGCCTTTTTCCGTGCGTTTGGAAATATCTTCCCATTCTTCCCTGAGTCGGTAGGGCACGTCGATGTGCGTATCGGCGATGATGAATTTATGAGCCAGTGCTTCGGCTTGGGCGGTATGGTCCATAGCGGTGGTATCGGGTTGGGGATCGGTGGCTTCGTTGCCCTGTGATTGACAGCCGGCAACTGCAATGGCCATACCGAGCAGGGTGAAGTATGCGAAGTTTTTCATAGCGACGGGTAATGTTTCATGCGGGAGAAACCGGACGGAAAGTAGTGCTTTCCGGTGGGAATACAAAAGGGTGAATGTGGCAATGAGCCAATGAGAGAATTTGAAAATGGGATGGCAGACGTGAGACGTTGGATGTTAGATGGGCGCCATCATTCGTCATTCGTAATTAAAAAAAGAACGGCAACCTTGGCGTGTCACCGTTCCTTCGTTACAACCCTATGGCGCTTTCCTTGACGCTAAAATGGCAACCACACAGGTTGGTGAAAGTTCAGCTTGTCGGGTGCAGTGATGTAATGGTTGTTGAGTTGGCTATACGCTGAACTATGCGGATGCGCCGGCGGGAAGGCCCCGGGGTATTGGGTGATGCGTGGAACGGTTGACTTTTCCTGGCGGCATCATGTTTTCGTTGCGGTGCTTCATGGTTGTTCGGTTGAAGGTTTACTTATCGTTGTTTACAAGTCACAGCCCGGAATGCATTGTCCTTTCTTAAAGCGGAAAACAACTTCACTTATCAAAGTGCGCATCTCATTAAGTTGCCACCCTTAGCTGACCGGCACTCCGGGCCTGACTCGACTCTACAAGTATGTATGAAGCTGAACAGGAACAAGGGTGCGGCTGTATGGCTGCACGCTACGGCAACTTTGATCCCTCTTCGAATGGTTGCCGTGGTCACCCTAACCTTGGTTGTATCTGACCTGTTCCGGTACCGCTGCTATACAGATACGAAAGTATCCATGAAAAGAATCCAAACGAAAAAGTAATATAGATAAAATGATAGTCAGAAAGTTTGACATAGTGAAGTATTTGTCCTTAATTAGATTTGAAAAGTATGTGTATAAATGATATTCTAAAAGTGGATTATGGCAGGCAACCAGCATCTTTTTGACCTGATTCATTCCCTTACTCGGAATGAGAAGGGGTACATCCGGAAACAGGTAAAAGCACATGGAGGAGAGCAAACCAAGAATACCATGAAGTTGTTTGATCTGATTGATAAGCAACAAGCGTATGATGAACGGGTCATTCGCCAGGTATTTAAAAACACATCGCTGGCAGCGCATCTGGCGGAGGCCAAGTATTATTTGCAGAAACAGATACTGAAGAGCCTGCAGCAATTTCATTCCACCACTTCGGTGGATATGCGGTTGCTCGGGTACCTCCAGCAGATCGAAGTGCTTTCCAGCCGGGCCCTGTATGACCTCAGCCTGGCCACATGCCGCAAAGCACGGACTCTGGCGAGGAAGCACGAGAAGCATCGTTTTCTGTTATCGATACTGCACATGGAAAGAGACATCTACTGGAACCAGCAGGCGAATAAAAACATCCAGTCTTTGTTTCTGGAAACATATCAGGAGGAAGCAAAAGTGCTGGAAGCCCTTCAGCGACATCATGAGCTCAGCAAAAGTGCCCAATCGAACTACAATGCGTTCAAAGTGCACGGACTGGGTTGGTCCAAGGCCGACAAAGATCGGCTGAAAGAAAGCGTGCCCTTGTTTAAAAAGCTGCAGGCTAAATCGACATCATCTTTCGATAATTCCCGGGAGATCCATCATGGACTGCATACCTATTTCTGGATGAACAAAGACCTGATGAAAGCCTATGAGATCATTGCCAGTAGCATCGGGCAGTACCATCAAAACAAGGACCGTTTCGGGGACCGGTTGTTCCTTAAAAATTACCTTATGTTGTTGCATCAGTATGCATCAATTGCAGCCAAGCTGGGAAAATACACGGAGATGAACAGCGTGCTGAAGGACATGGAAGCCGTCCGGAAATTTATCCCCAAGAAGCAACTGACCAAAGATGTGATCAACCTGTTGAACCAGTTCTACTATGTCACAAAAACCAATTATCACTTACATACATGCACTTTCAAAGAAGGCGTGAAGTTTGTTCAGTTGTCGGAAACGCAGGCGTACCTGAGCCACATGAAAGGTAACATCGACCGATCTTTCGAAGTGGTGCTGAAAATGAACATTTGTGGATTGTATATGGGTGATGGACGGTACAAAGATGCCGTGTCGTGGAACTATGAAATTATCAATGGAAATTATGGTCGGTTGCGCAATGACCTCTATGCGCTGGCACGGATTCATCAACTTGTGATCCACTATGAACTCGACAATACGGACCTTTTGCAATCGCTGTTGACCTCCACCGGGAATTACCTGCGGGTCC
Organism: Flavobacteriales bacterium; assembly: GCA_020635855.1. Lineage (NCBI taxonomy): Bacteria > Pseudomonadati > Bacteroidota > Flavobacteriia > Flavobacteriales > Flavobacteriales bacterium. The sequence continues at coordinate 752,606 of JACJYZ010000003.1, forward strand.
GGAAATATACACTGAAATTCGAGCCAATTGTACTTGAACACCTGAGTGTTTTCAGTCCGACCCTTGCCCCGGCCGAGAAACAGAAACAATTCAAATCATTACGGAAAAAGCTGGCACCCCTCGCCAAAGACGAATTTGAAAAAATGGCGTTTGAGGATTTTGATTTTCTGGGATGGGTGGAGGAGAAACTGCATACAGCATACAGCAAGAGCAAGGGGGTTTAATGTGGCAATGTGCCAATGTGGTTATTTGAAAATGATGGATGTTAGATGGGTGCCATTATTTGTCATTCGTCATTCGTCATTCGTATTGCGTCACTCGTAATTTTTCCTGGGTTAACTTGCTTGCCCGCCGAAGCTTTAGCATAGGTGGGAAACTCGCCACTTGAGACTCCCTCCCGGGATACACCAATCCCCGCCCCTGCCTGCCGACGCAAGGGTCATCGCAATGGCAGGCAGGCCAGATCAAGTTACGACAATGTACAACATGAAGGGAGCGGAAGTGATGTTAGAACTTACTGGTGTAAGAAGGGGCATGAGAATGCGGCAATGGGCCAATGTGCGAATTTGAAAATGGGGTGATAGACGTTAGATGTCAGACGGGGCTATCATTCGTCTTTCGTTATTCATAATTAGCAAAAAGGAAACGGTAACCTTGGCGTGTTACCGTTCCCTCTTTACAACCGGCATGTTGAGTTAACAGACGCTATGAGAAGATACCGGGTTGTTATCGGGTATATTGTCGCGATTGTAGGTTTGTCTGCGCGCAGCATGTCTATTTCATCATTAGTTGAGCTACGGCGCTGGCATCCTTGCCGATTACCTTCACGAGGTAGAGGCCTGCGGGCGCATTCAGTGAGATATTAAAAGTGCCGGAGCCCTGATTGGCTTCCAGGCGTTCGAAAACTTTCTGACCGGTGACGGTGAACACTTCAATGGTTACCGGGCCTTCCAGGTGAGTGACCTCAACCCGGAATGCACCGTCAGAAACAGGGTTGGGGAACAACTTCACCCTTGACGGTGCGCATCGTAAGTTGTTCCCGCCCGTTGACATGCACTCCGGGTCCTGGTCTGACCCTACAAAAATAGTGGCGGCCGACCGCGGACTTGAACAGGATTGTCCCGTCACTTCCCAGTCGTAGAAATAGTAGTAATACCCGTTGCAGTTGTTGGCATCATAGGTGTTGCAGGTGATGGAGACGTAACCGGATCCATCGGTGTAGGGAAAAGAAATGCCTGTGCCCTTGTCGCGGTAAAGGTCGCCGTTGGCGGCTCCCAGGATTTTGTACCCTGTGCCGGCAGCGATGTCCCAGTTGAGCTGCACACGTTGTTCGCCTGCAGCCACGTTGCCCGTGAATGTTTGCAAAACGGTGCCTCCGCTATTGGTGAGCGTGATGGTTTTGTTGCCGGCGGTGTTGTTGTATACTTTCACCGAGGTCAGGTGGATGTCTGATTTGGCATCGAACACCAATCCTTCTTCTGTGGCGCTGTAGTACCCGCCATTGTCAGACACTGCATTGGCGGTGGGTCCGGCGTGATCCACAGGTCCCGATGCGGATTGTTCTTCCACATAGTAGGTGGTATTGGTTGTGGGCCTGGGTGAGATGGTAACCGGACTGCCGGTACCTACCACGGTACCGCCGGTGCCGCTGTCGTACCATACCAGTGTGCCGCTATAGTGGCCGGTAGCCGACAGTTCGGGTTGGCCGGCAGGGCACAGGGTGATGTCAGACGTGCCCGGTGCGGTGTTCATAACGGCAACGGTCACATAAGAGGTCTTGGTCTCAATGTCGCTTCCGATGCTGTTGGTGGCGGTGAGTTTCACCGTGTAGGTTCCCGGGGTGGCGTAGGTATGCACGGGGTTCTGGCTGGTCGAGGATTGCCCGTCACCGAAATCCCATTGCCATTGAGTTGGGGCGTTGGTTGAAAGATCACCGAAGGAGACGACGCCTGTGCAGGTTTCCTTGTTGACGATCTCGAAGTCAGCAACAGGAGCTTGGGTAACGGAGCATCCCTCGTCCAAACATGTTCTGCTGTCACGGTGCGCCTCTATCCGGCTCCGGGTGCCGCTTGTGACCGTGCGGTTGGTGGGAGCCGTTCCGTTGTTTCCGTAGATGCTGGGTGACATCATGTACTGGGCATTGTCCTGCACGTGTATGGCATTCCATGTGTGTCCCAGTTCATGGATCCAGATGCTGGCGTGTGCGTTTTGTCCGGTGGTGAAATAATCTTCCACGATGTTGTAGCCACTGCTGTTGCAGATGCCGGCAAACATGGAGTATCCGATGTTGCCCGTGTTGCTGCCGTCTTGTATGTTGCGGTCGGTCCAGAAGGTGGCCACGTCCCTGTGTGTGGCGGCGAAGGCATTGCCGGGGTTCACGATGTTTTCACCCCAGTCGCGGAACTCCCTCAGTACAGTACCTTTTGCACATGAGGGGTTCCCGCTTCCTTCCTGGCAACTCTCCGTGTTGGTGTCGGAGATGAATTCGTCTTTCACACATTCGTAGATCAATACGAGCTTGTATTCGATGTTGAACTCCTGTTCCCAGAAATCGGAAACCAGGTTCAGGCGGGCGGTGATCTCGGTTTCAGATGCCGTGGATCCGCCGATGCGGCTTTTGTACGGTTGGTCGTATGTCACGGCGATTTCCGTGCATTTGTTCACGGCCGCATGGCGCTGGGTATAGCTTTCGTCGGGCGCTTCCGATACCGATGTGCTGTTTTGTGTGCAGATGGATTTTTCGCCGGGTTTTACATCCGACAACCGGTATACCACGAACTGGTCCCGGTCAGCCGACGCTTCGAAATGCTGTAAGGGTTCGATGTACCAGGTGGTTTCCTCCTGCTGTACATATCCGGCCATGTAGTGGTCGCGGATGGTCATTACCACGCGGTTGTCTTTCGCATCCCCTTCATATCCGCGGTAGGTGAAGGCGGGTGTGCGCGGCATGGTCACAACGCCGAACCCGGTGTTGACCTTCATCTCATAGGAGGCAGACCGGATGTCATATACATGCAGGTGCAGTTCCCACTGTTGTTTTTCCAATTGGAGGTTGAATGACAGGGAGCCGTTGGGCGCCTTGTTCAACCGGGAGGCGATGGCCGGTACGTCCAGTTTGTAAACGGCGAAATCCCGGAAGGCTTTGCTCAGGGCGGGATGAACGTCCTGAATGCCCGGCAACCGGCTATCGACCACAAAATCTCCCCAAAATGCTGGTACGGATGGTTGGTTCTGCTGTGCATGTGAAACACACCAAAACATACCTGCGAGCATGGCAATGTATACCTTTTTCATACGCTTCCGGTTTAAGATGAACACTTGTTGATTGGCAAACTACACAGTTACGAAAGTACAGCATCGCGCATCCGGAAGAAAATAATAATAACTTTGAAATGATAAACGGAAATGCTATTATAGTGGATAAATGTCTATCTTTTAAGGCGAAAAAAGTTTAAGTGTAATGATAATCAGTATTGAAAACCATGCCGGCCAATCAACATCTTTTTGACCTGATCCGTTCCCTATCCCGCAATGAGAAGGGCTACATCCGCAAACAGGTACGGGTGCACGGAGGCGATGAAACACGCAACACCATGAAGCTGTTCGACCTGATCGACCGACAGCAGGTGTATGATGAGGAAGCCGTCCGGCATGCGTTCAAAAACACCACGGTGGCGAAACACTTGCCGGAAGCGAAGTACTATCTCCAGAAGCAGATCATGAAATGCCTGCAACAGTACCATTCTTCTTTAACGGTGGACATGAAGCTGCTCGGCTACCTTCAGCAGATTGATATTCTGTCGAGCCGTGCCCTGTACGACCTGAGCCTGGCCACATGCCGCAAGGCACGGAGCCTGGCGAAGAAGCATGAGAAATACAGGTTCATGTTGTCGATCCTGCACATGGAAAGAGACATCTACTGGAACCAGCAGGCGAACAAAAACGTGCAGGCGCTTTTCCTGGAAACCTACCAGGAAGAGGCGAAGGTGCTGGAGGCGCTCCAGGAGCATCACCGGTTGAGCAGAAGCGCACAGTCGAACTACAATGCATTCAAGGTGCACGGCCAGGGGTGGTCCAAGGCCGACAAGGAACGCATGGAAGAGCATGTTCCGTTGTTAAAGAAACTGCAAACAAAAGGAAGCGCTTCCTTTGATATATCCCGGGAGATCCACCACGGGTTGCATACCTATTTCTGGATGAACAAAGACCTGGTGAAGGCCCTGGACATCATCGCCACCAGTGTGAAGCAGTACCAGGAAAACAGCGACCGTTTCACCGACCGCCTGTTCCTGAAGAACTACCTCATCCTGCTGAACCAATATGCATTTGTGTCGGCCAAGCTGGGTAAGTGGGAGGTAATGGACAAGGCATTGAAAGACATGGAGTCGCTCCGCAGTACGCTCACCAAAAAGCAACTCACCCGCGATGTCATCAACCTGCTCAACCAGTTTTATTATGTGAACAAGACCAACGCCTTTTTGCAACGACGTGCATTCAAAGAGGGCGTGAAGTTCATCCGGTCCGACGAAGCACGCACATATCTCAACCACATGGAGGGAAACATTGACCGTTCATTTGCGGTGGTGTTGAAAATGAACATCGCCTCCCTCTACATGGGCAACCGACAGTACAAGGAGGCGTTGCCCTGGAACTATGAGGTGGTCAACGGAAACTATGGTAGGCTTCGCGGCGATTTGTATGTGCTGGCACGCGTTTTCCAGCTGGTGATCCACTACGAGATCGGGAATGAAGACCTCCTGCAGTCGCTGGTGAACTCTACCCGGAACTACCTGCGCAACCGCAAGCGCACGCTAAAGTTCGAGTCGTGTGTGCTGGAACACCTGAGCATATTCAGTCCGACCCTTGATCCTACAGAGAGACAAAAACAGTTCAAGGCGCTCCGGAAAAAGCTGGCGCCCCTCGCCAAAGACGAATTTGAAAGGGTGGCCTTTGAGGATTTTGACTTTTTGGGATGGATTGATGAGCATACAGCATACAGCAAGAGCAACAGTAGGAGCAAGTGAACATTCCGCCTGCCGGTATGATTCCGATGTGCGAACAGAATGCCGTTGCTCATCCCCAGGCTGCGCATAGGAACATGGGCGCCAGCCCGGCGTTCACCCCATTCTTCAAAGAGATTGTCTGACAGGGCGGTCTCTTTTTTTAAGTAATGATCGGGAGTTTCCGTTACCTCCACCTGATTCCGGTCTATCAAGAATCTATACCAGTTGCTAAATAAGAATGTCCGTATCCTAATACGGCCGGAATTACCCTGTTGCACCCCCTAGATTTGTCTTCATCAAACCCCTAAAACTTTAAACAAATGAAACTCATTGCAACAAAATTATCGGTGCTCCTGCTCTGTGCGTCTTAAAACAAATCCGGACAAAAGGCGATCTAATTTAAGTCATAGATTTAACATTTGCTGACGGTGGTATTTTCTTCTTTGTTTCATGGTTCTTTCTTTGATTTGTTTTCGTCTGGCCAGGATCTGTTTATCCCTGCCGAAGAATACGTCGGCAGGGGTGAGATTTTCCAGTGATTCATGGTATCTACGGTTGTTGTAATATTCAATGAACTCAGCCAGTGCCTGGCGCAACTCATCGGGTGAATAGTAGTTGTCCAGCTTGATCACATTCTTCATGGACTGATGCCAGCGCTCGATCTTTCCCTGGGTCTGTGGATGACGGACTCTTCCGCGCACATGCTTGATCTCTCTGTCCTGGAAGAAGTCAGCCAGGTCTTTGGCGATGTAACACGGGCCATTGTCGCTGAGTACTTTGAGAGACTGTGTGGTTTTGTCAGGAACCACACCGGTGATCTCAATGGCCTTATCGATATTGCGCTGTACGTCATCGGCTGCCATGTTGGTGCATAGTTCGGCATGGATCACGTAGCGGGAGTAATCATCCAGTACCGTGCAGAGGTAATACCATCCCCAGTGTCCCACTACTTTCAGGTAAGTGAAATCGGTCTGCCACATCTGGTTGACCCGGGAGGTCTTGTCTTTGTACTGGTTGGCAGCATGATCCACCACAAAGGCCGGTGCAGTGATCAGCCCTCTTTCTTTGAGAATGGCATGCACGCTGGACTCGCTGATATACCAGCCCCGGTGATCTACGATGTGCCAGGCCAGTTCTCTGGATGAGAGGTCTTCCATGTCCAGGGCCAGCTCTACCACCTCCTGGCGTTTCTCATCGGGGATCCGGTTCCACTGGCTTCTTGCCGCCCGCTTCTTGGGAGCCAGTCCTTCAAACCCTTCCCGCAGATACCGGTCGTACCAGTCATAGAAAGTCGCCTTGGGAATGTCCAGCTCTTTCAGGGTGGCCCGTACGCTCAGATCACTGTTTTCCACTATGGAAATGATCTCCATTTTCTCTGATTGACTGTATCGCATATACCGCTGCCTTTTTAAGCGTCCCCACTCAAACTTTTTTTTAGGACCCTATTCTGCAGGGTGAGCTCGGCGACCACTTCTTTCAGCTGGCTGTTCTCCTTGCGGAAATGATCCACTTCGGTGGTGTTGGCCTCTCGGAGGGTATCTCCTAAAAGCCGTTTCTTACCGGCTTCCAGGAAGTCTTTGCTCCAGCGATAGTAGAGGTTGGCGGCAATACCTTCACGGCGACATATCTCTGAAATGGATAGCTCGCCCTTGAGGCCTTCCAGTACGATTCTGATTTTCTCCTCAGCGGAGAACTTGCGGCGGGTCCTGCGTTTGATCTCACGGACTACCGCTTCGGGACTTTGATCTTTCTTTTTCATGTTTGGACTGTTTTTCAAGGTTCCGGTTTTTTACCTTGAAAGCTAGCTTTCAAGGTAAAAAACTGTGACTAAACTATTGTACCTTAACAGTCCGAATTTTGCTTACGCTGGACAGATGGGTCTCTTAAAATATCAACTGGTGCGGATGGACGGCGCAGCCATCGAGGCGTTCGTGAAAAGGAGCGGGGCCTCTTCGGATGTAGTGCTGGAACTGCCCGCAGGTGATGTGGTGCTGCACCTTCAGGCATATGATGTACGTTCAGAGAATTACAAATTCCGGGTAGGGCAGGCCGACGGAAGCATTGTGGAATACCCCCGGTCGGCGAACATTACTTATCGTGGCTATACCGGAAACGATGTGTCGGATGAGGTACGCGTCAGCATCTATAATCACAAGATGCTGGGGTTTTATCAGCGCAACGGTATCACGTATTATATCGAACCCGTGGCCAGCTATGATCCGGATGTGGAGAAGGATGTGTTCGTCATATATAAGGCATCGGATATGGACAAAGACCGACACATGTCATGCGCTGCGGAAACCCGGAACATGCCGTTGGGCCTGAAAGCGGCACATCCCGAATCCGTTTTGAAACAGGAAGCTTCTCCGTTGGCATGCAAAATGGTTGAATACGCCCAGGCCGCCAACTCCTCCCTGGTTTCCATATACGGAAGTGCATCCGCTGTGGAAAGTGAAATGCTTGCCGTCTTTAATGCGGTGGCAACCAAGTACAGCGAATCCTCGATCGACATACAATACAAATTGGTGGAGACCTATGTGTCTACCTCAACCAATACCAACATCGGGGAAGGCTATACGGATTGGTACAGCCTGAATGACCAGTTTGTTGCCTGGGGAAATTCAGGTGGTTTTTCCAACACGTTTGATGTGGCCAATTTATGGACCGATCAAAATTCAGCGGCGTATGTGGGTGCATCCTATGTGGGATCCATCTGTACGTCCAACCGGTACTCCACGTGTAAATGGAACAGCACCTGGTACCAGCACAACTTTGCCGAACGATGGTCGCTGCTGGCGCACGAGCAGGGGCATGCATGGGGTGCGTATCACACCAACACCAAGGGCGACATCATGTACTCCACACTGTATGACGTCAACGTCAACTGGGATGCCGTGACCATCTCATCCATTACCACATATAAGGCTTCGGCGTCCTGTCTCAGTTCGTGTGGAAACACCACGCCTGCGCCGGTAGCGGATTTCAGTAGCTCGTTGTCAGCTCCATGCAGTGGTAAAGTGAATTTTACAGACCTGTCGACCAATGCGCCCACTTCCTGGTTGTGGAACTTCGGTGATGGCGGTACCTCATCCGCCCAGAACCCTTCACACACCTACACGACGGCGGGCAAATACACGGTTTCTCTGAAGGCAACCAATGCCGGCGGATCCGATACCGAACAAAAGATCAATCATGTTACCATTGCGTTTGCGACTCCACCTACTACATCCGATGGGTACAGCTGTGGTCCCGGCATAGTAACCATGTCGGCAACAAGTACCAATGGGGGTGGATTGGAATGGTATGATCAGCCAACAGGTGGTTCGCTGGTTAATACGGGATCAACTTACAGTCCTAATTTAAGTGTCAGCGATACATTCTATGTGCAGGAAGTAGCCGGTGCAACAAGCGATCACATGGGGCCGGCGGATGAAACTTCCCTGGGAGCATCCGCCAGCAACAACTCCAACTACGGTATGTTTTTCGATGCGTTGACCGACTTCACCCTGAACAGTGTGCTTGTTCATGCGGATGGAGCGGCGAACCGCACCATTGAGATTCTGAGCGGCGGGGCTACGGGAACCGTGGCATATACCAAGACTGTGAACATCCCCGACGGAACGAGCCGCGTCAACCTTGGCTTCAACATCGTTGCGGGCAACAATTACTTCATTCATTGTAACAACACCACCTATGCGGCCAACATGTACCGGAACAATGCGGTTCCGGGAGGCACCTATCCGATTACATTGCCCGGCGTTGCATCCATTACGGGTTCCAATGTGGCCGGGTCGGAATTGTTGTATTACTATTTCTTTTATGACTGGGATGTGAGCTGGGCCGGTGGCTGCAGCAGCACCCGCTCCATGGTGGTAGCGAATGTGGGTTGTGTGGGTTCCGAGGAATTCTCCGATGCCCGCGTAAGCGTATACCCCAACCCGGTGAAACAGGGCCTGTATGTGCGGATCGAGAATGGTACGGTTCAGGAAGGACAGGTGCAGATCGTTGATGTACTCGGACGGGTGATCCGGGAGCAGTCTTTTTCATCTGCCCGGGAACGGTTGTCTTTCGATATATCCACCGAACCCGATGGTGTATACTTTGTTAAAGTCTTGAATGGAGACAAGTACTCCATGACGCGGGTGGTAAAGGTTCAGTGAGGAATGTGTTATCGTACATGGGAATGGTGATAGAGGCGCTTTTTCAACCTGACAGGGTCATTCATACTTAGAGGGTTCTGCTGTTCCCTGGGGGAATCCATGCCGCAAAACCATGCGACATCGGGTTCCCCTTTTTTTTACAGGTGGACCTGTGGGGCAGGATACAGCATACAGGATACAGCATACAGCATACAGCATACAGCAAGAGCATACAGTAGGACCGTGAGCTTTCCTGCTCCAAATTGTTTTTTACGGGGAGGGGCTATGATGTGAGGTTAGGCGAAGGTTTTACCTTCGTATGGCTATCCTATAGCATTCGCTATTAGAAAAGCACAACATGAGTTACTCACGATTATGGTTGTTCTGTGAGATTATTTTCAATGATCCCGGTGGGTAAAATAAATGCCCGCCATGGTCCTGATAAACGATGGATCATGGCAGGCATCATCTGAATTGGGTGTTGCTACAGCTGTTTTTTTTGCAATGGCGTCTAGCGAGCACATTCCCACTCATTTCCGATCAATGATTCTACGTGCCCGCTGTTGCTCTTGCTGTATGCTGTTGCTAATTGTTATGCGGGTTGCTTTGTGCCTTCCTGCATTTCCTTCACCCTTCGGTATTCGGGTTTTTCCAGATCGGCTAGGGTAGGGGCGGTAGGTACGGGTCCGCTGACGGCACATGCATCCCAGTATTCCTGTAGGGTTTTGTTTCCGACCATCTCATCCACGGCTCTGAAGGCTATCTGGGTATACACCTGGTACTTTCTTAAAACCTGGGACACCTTGGCCCTGCCAAAACCACCTTCGAATTCGCCGTACACCTTGGTTTCCATGTCACGGATCACATAAAACGTGCAGAAGCCCGGGTTTCCGACCAGCTTGAATGTTTTGGTTTTTTTGTCCATGGTCTCCCGTGCCTTGGTAACAATGGTAGAAAACTCCGTGGCTATTTCACCTCTGTAGGTAGCGCTTACATCCACGATGCCTTCAATTTTGGTGGCGGCGGTCAGCTCAAACGAGTTTTTGGTATTCAGCTTGTCGGTTTGTTGCACTGTGTATTTGTCCACTTCCACCAGTTCGTCGGTGGCGGCTTCTTCCATGGTGTTCAGGCCCAGGAAATTTTCGAATGAAACCACCCGGACGGCCACTTCTTCATTGACCGTACCATGGCGCAGGGCTGTGTTCATGTACTCATTGGCACGGATCAGGATGGGTTCGGCTCCTCCCTTGAACCTGGGGGTGCGGATAAAGGTGGAGGTTTTTGATGGATCATAACTAGCGGTGACCTTCAGTTCTTTCATGTCCCAATTGTCGTGGTACAGACCTGCGCCCCGTGGCCTGATGGCAATATCGGACACGCCGCCTATGTCTTTCTCGTAAAATTTGAAGACATTGGTTTGGTGGGGTTCGAAGTCGTCGCCCGGGCCATCCATCAATTGATATTCTTTCCAGGCGCCTTTGGTGCCGATCAGTAAGATCTCGATATCGGCATTTGTACCCTTGGCACCTGTGGTTACGGTAACTGTAAATGAAACTTCGCTCATGACTTTAATATGTATGGGTGAATAAATGAGAGGAGTGCCGAATGTACGTTTTTTTGATAAACATGCCCATTCTTTCCAAGCGCCAATTAGCTTCCCACAAGCCCGTCGCTAAAATTCGCGCCAACTACCCGTGGGAACACTGATGCCAGTTTGGGTATCACTACAACCGCGCGCCTTCCCGCCCCACCTCCGACCAATAATTCTACGTGACCGCTGTATGCTGTATGCTGTATGCTGTTGCTGTATGCTGTTGCTGTATGCTGTATGCTGTATGCTGTATGCTGTTGCTGTAACGGGATTACCTTCGGTGATCCTGGGGTGGGACCTGCAGTGAAGTAAAGGCCCGCCTTCGTCCTTCGTTCATCAGCACTATGGCGCGCACTGCCCGACCTCCGCGTCGCTACGGTCGTTTTTTGTTTTCAGGGTTCTGCCATCTCAAGCAAGCTTGGATGCTGGGAATGCGCGCCATTCGGCCTCATCCCTGGCCAATGATTCTACGTGTCCACTGTATGCTCTTGCTGTATGCAGTTGCTGGATAAGCCTGCACCCTGAAGTAAAGGCCCGACCTCCGCTACGCTACGGTCTCGCTTTTTGTTTTCAGGGTTCTGCCATCTCAAGCAAGCTTGGATGCTGGGAATGCGCGCCATTCGACCTCATCCCTGGCCAATGATTCTACGTGTCCACTGTATGCTCTTGCTGTATGCAGTTGCTGGATAAGCCTGCACCCTGAAGTAAAGGCCCGACCTCCGCTACGCTACGGTCTCGCTTTTTGTTTTCAGGGTTCTGCCATCTCAAGCAAGCTTGGATGCTGGGAATGCGCGCCATTCGACCTCATCCCTGGCCAATGATTCTACGTGTCCACTGTATGCTCTTGCTGTATGCAGTTGCTGGATAAGCCTGCACCCTGAAGTAAAGGCCCGACCTCCGCTACGCTACGGTCTCGCTTTTTGTTTTCAGGGTTCTGCCATCTCAAGCAAGCTTGGATGCTGGGAATGCGCGCCATTCGACCTCATCCCCGACAAATGATTCTACGTGTCCACTGTATGCTCTTGCTGTATGCAGTTGCTGGATAAGCCTGCACCCTGAAGTAAAGGCCCGACCTCCGCTACGCTACGGTCTCGCTTTTTGTTTTTGGACGCTATCATCTCAAGCAAACTTGGATGCTTACGTCCAAAAAACAAAAAGCCCCGCTATCGCAGGGCCTTTTACTTCAGGGGCGGAGAGAGGTTTACAAGTTTCGAACCAATTCATCAATGGGCTTCAGGAAATTCTTGAACGCGGCATCATTTAGCAGGCGGATCGGAGAGGTTCTTCTTTCATTGGTATTGTTTGCCAAATAAATATCCTGGCTTGAAAATCCCATCCATTGTCGGGTTCGTGTTCTGTCATTGACGTCAATGACGGGTTGCTGGCCTCCTCTGCCTGCTGTGTAATTATCGTGTGTCCAGCGTAAGCAAAATTCGGACTGTTAAGGTACAATAGTTTAGTCACAGTTTTTTACCTTGAAAGCTAGCTTTCAAGGTAAAAAACCGGAACCTTGAAAAACAGTCCAAACATGAAAAAGAAAGATCAAAGTCCCGAAGCGGTAGTCCGTGAGATCAAACGCAGGACCCGCCGCAAGTTCTCCGCTGAGGAGAAAATCAGAATCGTACTGGAAGGCCTCAAAGGCGAGTTGTCTATTTCAGAGATATGTCGCCGTGAAGGCATTGCCGCCAACCTCTACTATCGCTGGAGTAAAGACTTCCTGGAAGCCGGTAAGAAACGGCTTTTAGGAGATACCCTCCGAGAGGCCAACACCACCGAAGTGGATCATTTCCGCAAGGAGAACAGCCAGCTGAAAGAAGTGGTCGCCGAGCTCACCCTGCAGAATAGGGTCCTAAAAAAAAGTTTGAGTGGGGACGCTTAAAAAGGCAGCGGTATATGCGATACAGTCAATCAGAGAAAATGGAGATCATTTCCATAGTGGAAAACAGTGATCTGAGCGTACGGGCCACCCTGAAAGAGCTGGACATTCCCAAGGCGACTTTCTATGACTGGTACGACCGGTATCTGCGGGAAGGGTTTGAAGGACTGGCTCCCAAGAAGCGGGCGGCAAGAAGCCAGTGGAACCGGATCCCCGATGAGAAACGCCAGGAGGTGGTAGAGCTGGCCCTGGACATGGAAGACCTCTCATCCAGAGAACTGGCCTGGCACATCGTAGATCACCGGGGCTGGTATATCAGCGAGTCCAGCGTGCATGCCATTCTCAAAGAAAGAGGGCTGATCACTGCACCGGCCTTTGTGGTGGATCATGCTGCCAACCAGTACAAAGACAAGACCTCCCGGGTCAACCAGATGTGGCAGACCGATTTCACTTACCTGAAAGTAGTGGGACACTGGGGATGGTATTACCTCTGCACGGTACTGGATGATTACTCCCGCTACGTGATCCATGCCGAACTATGCACCAACATGGCAGCCGATGACGTACAGCGCAATATCGATAAGGCCATTGAGATCACCGGTGTGGTTCCTGACAAAACCACACAGTCTCTCAAAGTACTCAGCGACAATGGCCCGTGTTACATCGCCAAAGACCTGGCTGACTTCTTCCAGGACAGAGAGATCAAGCATGTGCGCGGAAGAGTCCGTCATCCACAGACCCAGGGAAAGATCGAGCGCTGGCATCAGTCCATGAAGAATGTGATCAAGCTGGACAACTACTATTCACCCGATGAGTTGCGCCAGGCACTGGCTGAGTTCATTGAATATTACAACAACCGTAGATACCATGAATCACTGGAAAATCTCACCCCTGCCGACGTATTCTTCGGCAGGGATAAACAGATCCTGGCCAGACGAAAACAAATCAAAGAAAGAACCATGAAACAAAGAAGAAAATACCACCGTCAGCAAATGTTAAATCTATGACTTAAATTAGATCGCCTTTTGTCCGGATTTGTTTTAAGACGCACATGCAAAACATTTACCCTATTCACATCACTATTGCTGTACTTATTGTTCTAGGAGGAATTGGCTTTACTACATTACAAGATGTTTTTAATCTGGACAGAATAAGAAAATTATTGACAAGGAAGAAAACGTCCTTACCATTGCAAAGTAAGATTGCTGTATTTTGTTCAGTATTGCTAATTGTTCTAGGGGCAATTTTCTTTTTTAGTATTGAAAAAGAGAATATTCTCTCCAATCAATCATTTTCAGAAAAAATTACAACTTCAATTTTTCAATCTATAACTGCGAGAACAGCAGGATTTAACACGGTTGATTTTGGTAGCTTAGGTTTGCTTTCCCTATCCTTGATTATGTTATTAATGTTTATTGGAGCCTCATCTGGATCAACAGGGGGAGGCATAAAAACATCCACATTTACAACCTTAGTAATCGCAGTGTTAAAAAGAAAAGAAAGACCAACCAATTATGGAAAATCTTTTCTTACCAAAATATTAGTTCAGAAGGCAGTAACAATAACTGTTTACTCACTAGTCGTTATTACAGTTGGTACTGTCATTTTAATGATTTCCGATGCTGAGAAGAAATGGAGTGATTTATTATTTGAAGAAATCTCTGCTTTTGGCACTGTAGGTTTATCTACTGGTATCACTCCGGATCTCTCATTAATTGGCAAATCAGTTATAATGGCGAGCATGTTTATAGGAAGAATTGGTCCTTTAGCACTTGCTTATACCCTGATAAAGTCCACAACATTTACCGAAGAGAAAGAAGAGCAGGGAATTATGATTGGGTAATTATTGCAGGAAACAATCAAAGGAAATAAAACTAAATATTTGTGTTACAAATGAATGAAAAATTAGAACAAAAACTACTATCAAAAGAAATCAAACCAACCACCATGCGGTTACTGGTGTTGCAACAATTGATGCAACGCTCCAGTGCAATAGGGTTAACTGAATTAGAAAATTTATTTGGTCAAGCAGATCGTACCACCTTGTACCGTACCCTCAAAACTTTTGAAAAAAACCACCTTGTTCATAGTATAGATGATGGAACCGGAGTTCCCAAATATGCCCTTTGCATGGAAGGTTGTGAATGTAAGCCAGAAGACCTTCATGTACATTTTCATTGTACTGTATGCAAAGAGACATTTTGTGTTACCCAAACCAGTGTACCAATGGTGCAACTACCCGTAAACTTTGAATTGGCAGAGATTAACATGGTCATAAAAGGCACTTGCGGAAACTGTAAAAGGTAACTTTGCAATACCATTGCACAAATTCATTTGTTATATTTGTCCCTGATGCAAATTATTAGGTCTGCCATATCGCTTTTTTTACTATTGGTTTATTCCATAAGTTTCGCACATGACCTGATACCTCATTGTCATTTTAGTGAAGCAACAGAAAAAATCGCAGCAGAACACGGAGAGCAACATCACCATCTGGAAAACCACAAGCACGCTAAAATTGAAGATTTAGATGATGATGATATCCTACATGAAAATCATCTGGATGACAGCTTGTTTGATTTTGTGGTTTGCCTGCTAAGTGAACTGGAGCATCCTGCATCTGATGCAGCACACCAGCATTATATTCCGGTAAACACGAATGATAATTCCAAAAACGAACTTACCAAAATCAAGTTGGTTGCTGTTCTTACAGTTGTATTCAATCTGTCCGCAGTTACCGAATCTCCCCTGCCGTTTGGTAATAATACGACCCTTGTCCTTCAAGTCCCGGACATTGTATCCTCCCCTCACAGAGGGCCTCCTTTTCTTTCTTGTTAAGCGATTGCTCCTGATTACTTCGGAGTAGCAGTCCTTTATACCTTTTCGGATTTCCGTAGAAGCATTGTTGTATTCCGTTAACAAGAAATTTATTCATTATGATTGATAAACTAATCGGATTTTCTATCCGTAATAAACTAATAATTGGCCTTATGGTAATTGGGCTGATTGCCTGGGGAAGTTATGCTGTTAAGCAGCTCCCCATAGATGCTGTACCGGATATTACCAATAACCAGGTACAGGTAATTACCGTAGCACCCTCCATCGCAGCACAGGAAGTAGAACGCCTCATTACCTTCCCGGTAGAAATTACAATGGCCACCATTCCAGGTATTGAAGAAATACGTTCTTTTTCAAGGTTCGGTTTGTCTGCTGTTACCATTGTTTTTGAAGACGATGTGGATGTGTATTGGGCAAGGCAACAGGTAAACGAACGCCTCACAGAAGCCAAAAATCAAATACCCAAAGGCATTGGAACTCCTGAAATGGCTCCGGTAACTACTGGCTTGGGAGAAATTTACCAGTATGTAGTTCATACCAAAGAGGGATATGAGGATAAATATTCTGCAATGGAACTTCGTACCATTCAGGATTGGATTATCAAGAGACAATTACTCGGCACACCTGGAGTAGCAGATGTGAGTAGTTTCGGAGGTTATCTCAAACAATATGAAATAGCCATTAATCCCGAAAGACTACGAAGCACTAATATCAGCATTGCTGATATTTTTACTGCACTGGAAAAAAACAACCAAAATACAGGAGGTGCATACATTGACAAAAAGCCCCATGCCTATTTTATCCGGAGTGAGGGAATGGTGGGAAGTATCTCCGATATTGAAAAAATAGTAGTGAAAACCAATCCTTCCGGTATCCCTGTCTTAGTGAGAGACATTGCTACCGTTCAATATGGAAGTGCGGTAAGATACGGTGCTTCTACCCGAAACGGAAAGGGAGAAGTCGTTAGTGCCATTGTAATGATGCTTAAAGGAGAAAACTCTGCGCAAGTCATTGCCGACATTAAAGAACGCATTGCTCAAATTGAAAAAACCTTACCCGAAGGTGTGGTGATTGAACCCTTTCTCGACAGAACCAAATTGGTGGACAATGCCATTGGAACCGTTTCCAAAAATCTTATTGAAGGGGCATTAATTGTCATCTTCATCCTAATTCTGTTCTTAGGAAACGTTCGAGCAGGATTGGTAGTAGCATCTGTGATTCCTCTGGCCATGCTTTTTGCCTTTGGTATGATGAACCTCTTTGGTGTATCCGGCAATTTAATGAGTTTAGGAGCTATTGACTTTGGGTTAATTGTGGATGGAGCCGTGATTATTGTCGAAAGTATTGTTCATCGCATAACCTCTAATAAAACACAATTAGCAGGTATCAATATACTCAGTCGGAAGCAAATGGATGAACAGGTCTATGAGGCATCTTCTAAAATAAGAAGTTCCGCTGCTTTTGGAGAGATTATCATTCTTATTGTGTATTTACCCATACTGGCGTTGGTTGGAGTGGAAGGCAAGATGTTTAAACCAATGGCTCAGACCGTATCTTTTGCCATCTTGGGAGCTTTTATTCTGTCATTGACCTATGTGCCAATGATGTCTGCTTTGGTACTCAATAGAAAAACAGAACACAAGCGAAACATATCTGATAAAATGATGGACTTTTTCCAACGTTTATACAGCCCGTTGATTCACCTGGCGTTAAGACGAAAATTAACGGTGATTAGTATTGCTATAACCTTGTTTGCCGTCAGTCTTTTCACTTTCTCAAAAATGGGTGGAGAATTTATCCCAAGCCTGGACGAAGGAGACTTTGCAGTAGAGACACGGGTAATGACAGGCAGCTCTCTTTCAGAAACCATAGAAGCAGCAACGAAAGCCGAGAAAATTCTACTGGATAATTTCCCTGAAGTAAAGCAGGTAGTAGGAAAAATTGGTTCGGGTGAAATTCCTACCGACCCCATGCCGGTAGAAGCCTGCGACCTGATGATAATTTTGAAAGATAAAGACGAATGGACAAGTGCCGAAACACGGGAAGAACTGGCGGATAAAATGGGCGAAGCCTTATCTGTTATTCCCGGAGTAACATTTGGGTTTCAACAACCCATCCAGATGCGGTTCAATGAACTAATGACTGGAGCAAGGCAGGATGTGGTAATTAAGATTTACGGAGAAGATTTGGATGTGCTGTCTGAATATGCAGGAAAGATTGGTAAGCTGGTCAATACTGTGAAAGGTGCAGAAGATTTATATGTAGAG
This sequence comes from Flavobacteriales bacterium, assembly GCA_020635855.1. NCBI lineage: Bacteria > Pseudomonadati > Bacteroidota > Flavobacteriia > Flavobacteriales > Flavobacteriales bacterium. Next base: position 770,320 of record JACJYZ010000003.1, read on the forward strand.
CAGGTTACAGGACTACCGCAAATACAAATTCAGTTTAACAGGGATGAAATAGCCAAATACGGGCTGAATATCCAGGATGTGAATACGGTGATTGAAAGTGCCTTTGCAGGAAAATCTGCTGGGATGGTCTATGAAGGTGAACGCAGGTTTGATCTGGTCGTTAGATTGGATAAAGCACACCGGAGTAACTTGGAGGATGTGAGTAATTTATTTATCACCACTCCTGACGGACATCAAATCCCATTAAATCAGGTGGCGGAAGTATCTTTTAAAGTAGGGCCAAACCAAATACAACGAGATGATACCAAAAGAAGGATTACCATTGGATTTAACGTGCGAAATAGAGATGTAGAAAGCATTGTAGAGGAAATTAAAACAAAGGTGAATGATAACATTGATTTTCCGGCAGGATATTATCCTACATACGGTGGCCAGTTTCAAAACCTGGTCGAAGCAAGGCAACGTTTATCCATTGCTGTACCGGTAGCCTTATTGCTCATATTCATCCTGTTATTCTTTACGTTTAAATCCGTAAAACAATCCATCCTGATTTTTACCGCCATACCCTTATCCGCTATTGGTGGGGTCTTTGCACTTTATTTCAGGGATATGCCCTTTAGTATTTCAGCAGGTGTTGGATTCATCGCCTTGTTTGGTGTGTCGGTACTAAACGGCATTGTTCTAATAGCAGAGTTCAATCGACTAAAAGAAAAAGGCATTACTGATTTAAAGGAAAGGGTGCTGAAAGGTACGGAAGTCCGATTACGGCCTGTGTTAATGACAGCTTTGGTAGCTTCTTTCGGTTTTCTACCAATGGCATTGTCCAATTCATCGGGAGCCGAAGTGCAACGTCCATTAGCAACCGTAGTAATTGGCGGACTGTTTACGGCTACTTTTTTGACCCTCATTGTCTTGCCAGTATTGTATATCTATTTTGAAAAAGGAATGAAAAAAGTAAAAATAAATACCATGCTCTTACTGCTCGGAATCTTTCTTTTTCCAGTAATAAGTCAGGCACAAGGCGATAGTGCGCAAACTCTTTCTTTGGATGCAGCAGTCAATATGGCCTTGCAGAACAACCCGACTATAAAAGCTGCAAAGCAGGAAGTGGAATGGAACGAGCAAATGAAAAAAACCAGTCTGGACATTGGCAAAACACAATTCAACTGGCAGCATGGACAGTACAATAGTATTATCAACAATGACAACTACTTTGATGTCTCTCAAACCTTTGCATTTCCAACAGTTTATGCGAAGAACACCAATGTTGCTAATGCAAACATCAAAAGTAGTGAGTTGCAACAAGCGGTTACAGAAAATGAACTCGCAACCAAAGTCAAGTCGGTTTACTACCAGTTGGCGTATGCAAAAACAAACCAGAAGTTACTGTTACGATTAGATAGTATCTATGTGGATTTTGCCAAAGCTGCGAATCTGAGATACAAAACAGGTGAGAGTAGTTTACTTGAAAAAACCACTGCGGAAACACAACTTATGGAAATCAGGAACCGCTTAAAGATGGCTGAATCAGATGTGCAAATTTACTTTACCCAATTGAAAACCCTGTTAAATACTGATAACCCAGTTGAAATTGAGTATGAAGGGAAAATGGCAAAAAGGGGTTTAATGATTCAGTCGGATAGTAGTTCCTACAACAATAATCCGGGATTGGCTTATTTACAACAACAGATTAAAATACAGGAAGAACAGCAGTCGCTTCAAAAAGCGAAGATGATGCCCGACATAACACTTGGTTACTTTAATCAGTCGCTAATCGGCACACAGACCATCAACGGAACTGAACAGTATTTTGGTTCAAGCAATCGCTTTACAGGCTTTCAGGTGGGCATTGCCATACCGATATGGGTAAAACCCCAAATAGCCAAAGTACAAGCTGCCAAAATCAAAGCTGGAATTGCGGAAAGCAATTATGAAAGCTATCAGAAGAAGCTGGAAGGAATGTATCTCCAGGCAGTTCAGGAATACATAAAATATAAAAACAGCCTTGAATATTATGAAACCAGTGCGTTAGGGCAGTCAGAATTAATGCTGCAAAACGCAAAAAAAGGATTTAAAAGTGGTTCCATCGGATACTTTGAATATGTACAGGTAGTCAATCAAAGCATGGCTATTCAAACTGCCTGGTTGGAATCGTTGAACAGGTACAACCAGTCTGTTATTCAATTAGAATATCTGGCAGGAATAAAATAATTACAAAACGTAAAAAAATATAGAAATGAAAACAATCATCAATCACCATAAGGGCAGTTCATATAATTTATTGTTCATGATAATGATAATGAGCCTTGTTATTTTCTCCGGATGCAGTAATTCACAGGAAGAAACAGTTCAGCATACAGAAACAGAACACCATGAAGAAGAAACAGTTGTAGAGCTTTCGGAAGCTCAGTACAAAGTGGCAGGAATTAAAGTGGGTAATATAGAACAAAAAAACCTGAGCAACGTGCTAAGGGTAAATGGCGTAATGGATGCTCCCCCACAAAATCTGGTCAGTATTTCTGCTCCTTTGGGTGGGTTTGTTGTTAGCACAGAACTCCTGCAAGGTATGAAAATAAAGAAGGGACAAGTACTGGTAACAATGGAACATCCTGATTACGTTCAGTTGCAACAAGATTATCTGGACAAGAAAAGTAAGTTGGAATACCTTGAACAGGAATTTAAAAGGCAGGAAGAATTATACAAGGGAAATGTAAATTCCGGGAAGATCTTTCAGCAGGCCAAGTCAGATTATATCAGCATGAAGATACAGGTAAAAGGATTGCAAGAGAAACTGGCCATTCTCGGTATTGATGCTTCTAAATTATCAGAAGACAACCTCTCCAGAAAAGTGAAAATTTATTCTCCAATCAACGGTTATGTGTCTGCGGTAAATGTGAACATTGGCAAGTACGCTAATCCAACCGATGTCATGTTTGAGATTGTGAATACCGAACATTTACATGCAGAGTTAACTGTTTATGAAAAGGATGTGGTTAAACTAAAAATAGGACAAAAAGTACGGTTTACTTTACCCAATGACAATGGAAAAGAACGCATTGCTTCCATATATCTCATAGGGCGTAAAATTGATGCTGACCGCTCCGTTCGTGTCCATGCCCATTTGGAAAGTGAGGACACCGACCTGTTGCCGGGCATGTACATTAATGCTAACATCGAGATAAATGAGAATAAGGTAAATGCCGTTCCCGAAGAAGCCATTGTCATGTCTGAAGGAAAGCATTTTGTTTATGTGCTTAAAGGTGAACAAACCGAAAACAATGAAATGGTGTATCATTTTGAAATGATGGAAGTGCAAAAAGGCGTATCAGAAAATGGTTATTCCGAAATATCATTTGCGGACAGTTTAAATCCAGGTACTGTTCAATTTGTTACTAAAGGAGCTTTTTCATTGCTGGCTAAAATGAAAAACACGGAGGAAGATGAAGGAGGGCATGGACATTAATAGTTATGAGTAAAAGTTGTTGTAAAGAAGCATTGAGTAACGAGCAGAAAAAAATATCCTGGCTTGATAAATACCGTCCATATTTCCCGGCAGTATTCAGTTTTATTTTACTGTTGACCGGGATTATTCTGGAGCAAGTCCGACCGGAGATTTTTAAACAGGAATTGCAATTCCTGGTCTATGGTATCGCTTATTATGCCGTAGGCAAACCGGTTGTTTGGAAGGCTCTGAAAAAGCTCTTTACAGCCGACCTGTTCAACGAGTTTTTCCTGATGAGTTTAGCCACCATTGGTGCTTTTGCCATTGGCGAATATGCCGAAGGAGTTGCAGTCATGTTGTTCTATACCGTTGGCGAGTTGTTTCAGGAAGCAGCCGTAAACCGGGCCAAGCGTTCCATAGAATCACTTTTGAAATTGCAGGTAGAGGAAGTAACGGTGCTTAATAATGGCTCTACAACCGTGAAGCACCCCAAAGAAGTCGAAATAGGACAGGTAATTCAAGTCAAATCCGGTGAAAAAGTAGCATTGGATGGAGAGTTATTAACCGCACATGCCTCCTTCAATACCGCAGCTCTTACAGGAGAATCTGTACCCGATGACAAGAAAGAAGGAGATACTGTACTGGCTGGAATGGTGAACCTAAACAAGCTGGCAGAAATAAAAGTTACCAGTACATACGAAGACACCAAGCTCTCTAAAATCCTTAAACTGGTACAGGATGCCACTGCCAGGAAAGCTAAAACACAACGGTTCATTACCCGCTTTGCCAAAGTATATACCCCCATTGTGGTGTTTCTTGCCGTAGCATTAACCTTTCTCCCTTATTTCTTTGTAGAGGATTATATCTTTAACGATTGGCTGTACAGGGCACTTGTCTTTTTGGTTATTTCCTGCCCTTGTGCATTGGTGGTATCCATTCCACTCGGATATTTTGGTGGTATCGGAGCAGCATCGAAAAATGGTATCCTTTTTAAAGGCTCCAATTATCTCGACCAGGTAACACAGGTAGATACGGTGGTGATGGACAAAACCGGAACATTGACCAAAGGGGTTTTTGAAGTCCAAAAAGTTATATCACCCGAATTTAATGAAGAAAAGGACTTTCTTAAAATGGTAGCTGCATTGGAAGCTAATTCCACACATCCAATTGCACAAGCCATTGTTCAATTTGTAGGTGAGACTTATAAAGAGGTTTCGGTTTCTGAAGTTGAGGAAATTTCAGGGCATGGCTTGAAAGGAAAAATAAACAATGATGAAGTATTGGCAGGGAATGGAAAACTGCTCGACAAATTCAATGTGTCTTTCGACAAACAATTAAATAACCTTACAGATACAACGGTTTTGGTTGCCGTAAATGGAAAATATGCAGGCCATATAACCATTGCCGACACCTTGAAAGACGATGCCGAAAAAGCCATAAAAACATTACATCAAGCAGGTATTAAAGAGGTTATTATGCTGTCGGGAGATAAGCAGGCAGTGGTAGATAAAATAGCTGGTCAATTAGGCTTGGATAAAGCCTATGGAGGTCTGTTGCCGGAAGACAAGGTAAAGGAAGTGGAGCGATTAAAAAGCGAAGGAAGGCTGGTTGCCTTTGTAGGTGATGGGGTAAATGATGCTCCGGTTATCACAATTGCTGATGTAGGTATGGCAATGGGCGGACTGGGCAGTGATGCTGCCATAGAAACAGCCGATGTTGTAATTCAAACTGACCATCCTTCCAAGATTGCCACCGCAATAAAAATAGGAAAAGCTACGAAACGAATTGTATGGCAGAATATTGGGTTGGCTTTTGGTGTCAAGCTAATTGTGCTGGCATTAGGAGCTGGTGGCGTAGCTACTATGTGGGAAGCGGTTTTTGCAGATGTGGGAGTAGCGTTGTTGGCAATATTCAATGCGATACGGATACAGGAGATGAGATTTTAGTTCTATTTTAAATACGCCATAACCGCCAGCTTCAACTCAACATTGCCAGTTGGAGAATCGAGATCGGAATAATGAAAAATTACAAACGGTTGGGCTTGTCCGTCTTTTTGGTAGCGAACACCAATCATTTTTTGACCGTTATTTTCCTGAATGGATAGTTTTAGTATTTCAATCATAGCAATTGGGTTAATAGACTTCCGGTACACCTCCCGATAAAAGGGCTTTTACAGTTCCTAAAATTGCATTGGGTTTTGATTCTAATGCTTTGGCAAAAGTGCCCGGCCAGGAAGATGATGAAGCGTAACCTCTTCCATGAACATCACCGGTATAAATGTTGTCTCCAATATTTACAGGAAAAACAGTCATTTTAATATCAGCAATACCTGATGTTTGAATGGTTACCAATTGACCTATTCCACCGCCAGTTTTCACTACACCAATAACATCTTCGCTGTAATACAAATTGGTGGTCGTTACCGACAAAGGATTATTTTTCTCAATGATTACTACATCACCGGATTCCAAAATTTGAGCCGAACGGTTTGTTAGTTGAATTTCACTACCTCCAGTTCCACCACCCGGATCCGTACCACCAGTTTGCTCAACGATGGTTTGACTAGCCTTTACAAAGCGTTGTTTATTGATATACCTCATGCGTTCTGTGGAGATTGATAGTGTCCAGCGTAAGCAAAATTCGGACTGTTAAGGTACAATAGTTTAGTCACAGTTTTTTACCTTGAAAGCTAGCTTTCAAGGTAAAAAACCGGAACCTTGAAAAACAGTCCAAACATGAAAAAGAAAGATCAAAGTCCCGAAGCGGTAGTCCGTGAGATCAAACGCAGGACCCGCCGCAAGTTCTCCGCTGAGGAGAAAATCAGAATCGTACTGGAAGGCCTCAAAGGCGAGTTGTCTATTTCAGAGATATGTCGCCGTGAAGGCATTGCCGCCAACCTCTACTATCGCTGGAGTAAAGACTTCCTGGAAGCCGGTAAGAAACGGCTTTTAGGAGATACCCTCCGAGAGGCCAATACCACCGAGGTGGATCACTACAGAAAGGAGAACAGCCAGCTGAAAGAAGTGGTCGCCGAACTCACCCTGCAGAACAGGGTCCTAAAAAAAAGTCTGAGTGGGGACGCTTAAAAAGGCAGCGGTATATGCGATACAGTCAATCAGAGAAAATGGAGATCATTTCCATAGTGGAAAACAGTGATCTGAGCGTACGGGCCACCCTGAAAGAGCTGGACATTCCCAAGGCGACTTTCTATGACTGGTACGACCGGTATCTGCGGGAAGGGTTTGAAGGACTGGCTCCCAAGAAGCGGGCGGCAAGAAGCCAGTGGAACCGGATCCCCGATGAGAAACGCCAGGAGGTGGTAGAGCTGGCCCTGGACATGGAAGACCTCTCATCCAGAGAACTGGCCTGGCACATCGTAGATCACCGGGGCTGGTATATCAGCGAGTCCAGCGTGCATGCCATTCTCAAAGAAAGAGGGCTGATCACTGCACCGGCCTTTGTGGTGGATCATGCTGCCAACCAGTACAAAGACAAGACCTCCCGGGTCAACCAGATGTGGCAGACCGATTTCACTTACCTGAAAGTAGTGGGACACTGGGGATGGTATTACCTCTGCACGGTACTGGATGATTACTCCCGCTACGTGATCCATGCCGAACTATGCACCAACATGGGAGCCGATGACGTACAGCGCAATATCGACAAGGCCATTGAGATCACCGGGGTGGTTCCTGACAAAACCACACAGTCTCTCAAAGTGCTCAGCGATAATGGCCCGTGCTACATTGCCAAAGACCTGGCTGAGTTCTTCCAGGACAGGGAGATCAAGCACGTACGCGGAAGAGTCCGTCATCCGCAGACCCAGGGAAAGATCGAACGCTGGCATCAGTCCATGAAGAACGTGATCAAGCTGGACAACTATTATTCACCCGATGAATTGCGCCAGGCGCTGGCTGAATTTATCCGATACTACAACAACCGCAGGTACCATGAATCACTGGAAAATCTCACGCCTGCCGACGTATTTTTCGGCAGGGATAAACAGATCCTGGCCAGACGAAAACAAACCAAAGAAAGAACCATGAAACAAAGAAGAAAATTCCACCGTCAACAAATGTTAAATCTATGACTTAAATTAGATCGCCTTTTGTCCGGATTTGTTTTAAGACGCACACTTTTGGATCGCCTCACCCAACCCATCTGACACAAATTATCGATGTGGTGCACGACCGTTTTCCGAGATAGTTTAAGGTCGGAAGCTATTTGACCTTCTACCTCCCGGGTATATCCGATGAGTCCACTCGAATGGAATTGAAGCCAACAATAGATCCTAAGCGAGTTTATTGCACGACGCTTGTGTGCAACCTTGCATAGGGCAAGTGGTAGCTTGAGTGACAGATTATGTGCAGGGTGGGACATCAACAACCTATGACTCGATCTTCAAATCCAGATTGGCCTCGTCGCTTTCCATTAGGTTCATGGCGTGTTCAAGGTCATACAGATGGGTGCCGCCCATCTTTTGCCATTTGAGCAGGCCCTTGTTCCGGAGGGCTTTGATCTTGCCCTCGCTGATACCACCCAGGGCTTTTCTGAGCACATTGAGTTTAACCCACTTCTGTGGTGCCTTCTCGGGTGGGGTTCGGCTTGCCTGAATCTGTTGAAGAATTTCTTCCTTCACCGCCATCAGGTCTTCCAGGGTAATGATTTGTGTTGGCATTTTCTTCGTTTTGATTGGAATCTTTAAAATGTCTTATAACGCTTTGTTTTTTTTCACGAGGGTTGAGGGGATTTGAGTTTCCTGCATCCCATGGTCATGCGTTCTGGTCGCGTATTTTTGCATGAGTTCCTTCATGCTTTGCTTGATGCGATGGGGCATGAGCCGGGCGTAATGTTGCGTGGTCCGGATTTCGGAATGCCCCAGGACACGCTGAACAACCTCCATAGCCACCCCATTCGACAACATCAGGGTTGCAGCGGTATGTCGGGCCACATGGGTCGTGAGCTCCTTTGTAAACCCACACAGGTCCCTGATCTCTTTCAGGTAGGCATTGTAGTTGGCATTGGCGGGAACAGGCAACACGTTATCAATGCCTCGGATGGACTGGTACTCCCTATACCTGTCGATTATCTCAACCGCAGGTGGCGCCAGCGGGATGTTATACGGAATGTCTGTCTTCTGCCTCCGGTCAAGAATGCAATAGTCACCATCCATATCCCTCGAGATGTCATCGTAGGTGAGTTTCTTCACATCGGCATAGGCAAGGCCGGTGAAGCAACAGAAGACAAAGATGTCACGGATGCGTTCCAGTCGTTCGGTGTGTACCCTGACTTTGCGTAAAACGTCCAGTTCATCTTCATTCAGGTATACCGTATTCACCGGTTGCTTCTTGATCCTTATTCCTGCAAATGGGTTGGAGGTGGCCCATCCCAGGTCCATCGCATACATGAATACCGACTGGCAATGTGAAATATACTTGGCGGTGGTATTCGCCCCTTTCGGTGCAAACCCTCCTCCTCCCAGGAGGAAATAGTTGGCAAGCTCCTTAACATGCTGAGGCACGAATCTTTTCAGCGGAAGGTCATCAACCTGTAGTTTGGTCCGAAAGAATTCCCCGACCTGAATACGGATGGTTGCATACTTCTGGTAGGTAGCCCGAACACATTGACGTGTGTTTACCTTGACCAGGTAGTCGGCAAGAAGGGCGTCGAACGCTTCGAGGTAGGTTCTTTTTACCTGCCCCTTTTCGGTGAGGATGTTCTTGATGGTGGTGGGGGAGATCGGTCGGTTCTCTTCGAGCAACTCCTCAAAGATCTTCATGATCTTGTTGCGTATGGTCGCAATCTTCTCATTGATCAGTCGGATGCTCCCGGTGTCTCCATTCGGGTGACTGGCCATCTGGCGCTTCCGGTTCCAATGCTCTCGAAGGATCAGTTTGCCTATGGAGAACTCTTTGGGCTTCTGTCCGGCAATGGATATCCGGCAATAGATGGGTTCCAGGTTAGATGCCTGATTCCTTTTCCTCCCGTTGGGGTAGAAGTACAAAGTCAGCTTTTCTGATGATTCCATGTCTTTTGAGGTTTAAAGGGTTTGAAATGGATCTTCAAAACCTTCTATACCTCTTCAAAACTTTTGGAACCCTGATCTGTGACCAAAAGTGACTTTTTATTTTAGGTCACAGATTCGGACACGGATCAGATCGGATCAAACCATATTCACGGAAACAAAAAAGGCCCTTGAACAGGGCCTTTCGCTTGATTTGGTGGTGGTCTGAGGATTTTTGACGATCCTCTTTGCGGAGAGGGAGGGATTCGAACCCCCGGTACCTTGCGGTACAACGGTTTTCAAGACCGCCGCATTCGACCACTCTGCCACCTCTCCGGGGGCGAAAATAGTAAAAAAAGGAATCCGCAAATCATCGGGATGTATTTCTGTCCTTGTGATGGCAAGGGAATCGGTTGGTTAAAGGATGAAAAGAGGCTGTTAACAGCCAAGTTTGTATCTTGTTTCATAGATACACGCGGACCAATGTTGAATATGACCTTTTAACCCTGAATGCACATTTTGAGAATGAGATTACATACTTATTTGCGATTCGTATGCATAGCAATATGCTTTGCCGCCTGTCGCTCATCCAATAAAGATCTGGAAGGCACATGGCTGGCTGCATATAAAATCAATGATGGTGATAGTGCCATTGAGCACATCGGACCGTTTATCCTGGATTTTATGGGAGATAAAGTTGGAATTAAATCGCTGATGATACCCGCTGGTTACGAAGTGGACACCACCACCGAATGGTCTGCCTTTTCCCGCTTGGGGAATGAAATCCTGATCGGGAGTGACAGTGATACCACCCGGTTCTCCATTCAATCTCTTGACCAAACGTACCTGAAAGTAAGAATCCCACGGATGGAGAATGCAATGTGTGTTTTCATGAAACTCCCCGTTTCCGTGTCACCGTTGGTAGGTGACCTTTCAGGAAGAGCATTTGCCATAACAAATCAACGGGATGGAAAAAATGGTATGGTCGACTTTTTGCCAAACCAAAAGGCTATCTCTCTTTATGATTCTGAAGATGGCATAGATGTTTTGGATTGGGGTATTCAGTCGTTCCGGCAATACCAATTGATCACTATTAACTTTATGATGCAATCAGCATGGTTGCTTACTTCCATGCCGAACGGTACCTTGGTGATGATTCAATATGATGGTAAGATCCTTTTATCCGAGATCAACGAAAGGAAGGATACAACCGGTTTATGTGGAAACTGGGTGAACCACTCCGAAGACAGCATACCCCTTCCACCTATGCCCAATGGTGAACCGCTGGATCAAAGTCAATACCTGCGGATCGCTGAGGATTCTTTGTCTATTGTTCAATACGGGAAGCCTAAGACCTTTGCCTGGCGGCTAAGTTCTACGGGTGAATATATCTACTTTCCGGATAGGATGGTAGCGCATGATGGGGTATGGAAAATTGTTGAACTTGGGCCGGATCATTTAACCGTTCGGTGCGCCGTTTACCCCGCGAGCGGAGGGTACGAATGGCAAAATATAACTTATGGTAGATGACTCCTTCGGATTGCACTTTCTTCACTCTTTCCGCTCAAACCCATACCAGTTACACGTCATCCCATCATATACGAACGTTTCAATGAAGGTCAGCCCGACTTTGGTCAGCACCTTGTTCGAAGCGATGTTCTCCACATGGGCGGCCGCGTAGATCGCATCCACGCCGAGTACATCAAAGCCATACTTCAGTGACGCTACGGCGCACTCGAAAGCAACGCCTTTGCCCCAGTGTTTCCGGAGCAGCCGGTAGCCGAGGTCGTAGTAGTTTGTGTGGTTGTTGATGGGTTCCTGCTGCAGTTTGAGTCCGGCCCAGCCCAGGAAATCGCCCGAAGCCTTGTCTTCAACTGCCCAGCGTCCGATGCCGTTGTCCGTATACTGTTTGCAGATGAATTCGATGGTGGCTATGGCTTGTTCACGGGATTGAATGGGTTTGTTGCCCAGGTAGCGGTGCACCTCGGGGTCGGCATCCAGTTCGAACATTCCGTCTGCATCATCGGGAGTGAGTTCTCTGAAGAGGAAGCGTTCTGTTTCGAGGATGGTTTTCATGGTTCAGAACGCGGGACAACTGACAGTCCTATATTTCGCGCGATGGTTGCCCCGCTCGGAATACCGGTAATCACCGTCGGTTTCAATGGTGAACTTTAAATCTTTCTTTTCCGTTTGGCCGGGCGACAGACTCAGCAGCCATTCGACTTCGCCGGTCTCGTAGTCGATCGCTCCGTTGGAGATGTTCTCAAGTTCTACTTCTGCCGATTTGTTCTGGGAGATGGGGAACTGGTCGAGCAGGCGGTACCTGATAGGGAAGCTGTTGTTGTTCTTAACGGTGTAGGCAAACGCCATGGTGCTCTTTTGTTTCTTGAAGGTGCTTCCATCGCGTGTTGTGCTTTGGTTGGCAACCTCCTGCCGCTTCATGTATACGCTGTTGTCTTTGCCGATGGGCAGTAGCAGTGTGTCCTGTGCTTCGCTGAAGCGGATGATTGATTTGCCGATATTGGTTCCGTTGTAGGTGATGTCAGCTACCCCGTCAGCAAAGCCGATTGTGTCCCATCCCGTAACTTCCGCCGCAAGGTATGTTTCCGGGTCAATGCCGGGAAATCCATAATAGTAGAAGGTGGCGGGAAGGTTGACTGTGAGCATGGGAAAGCTGAATACGGTGCTGTTGGATTTCAGGGAGTAAGTGCCTTCCAGCTTACGTAGCTTCATCAATGTCGGTATGCGGATGTCCTGGTATTCGACTCCTTCCAACCGGTCGATCTGTCCGCCGGTTCCATCCTCTGCATTTGACTGGTCTTGTGCGGTAGGTTGCGGCCGGCCATAACGGTTCAGCACCCAGGGCTCTTCTGCCACAGGCAGGGTGGTGGGTGATTCCAGCGGGAAGGAAGAAGAGAAAGAGAGCGATACGTGTTCCCAGTTTTCCCCGGTCTGGCTCATGACCTTTGCGATGTACTTTACCTCGATTGAGGTTCCCGAAGAGCTGCTTGCGTTGATCTCGTAGGCCGGGCTCCACCCGATGCCGCCCACAACGTACTGAAATGCAACCTCGCCACGTACGGGAGTTGCTGCGGATATTGTCACCTTCAGGATGGCTGCATGTTCGTCACCCAGGTCGATATTCTCTAGTAGTTCCGCTTCTGAAATCTCTTTCTCCACCTGCCTCAGGTTGCGTTTCACCTCCAGGATCTTGTCGGAATAATACGTGATCATGCTTTCCAGGTCGCTCACTTCCTTCACAAAACCGGGTTCATTGAACTTGGTTTCCAGTAACTGCAGCTGGTTCTTCAGGGCATCCCTCCGGTCATTCAGCACCTGGCGTTCTTCATCGGTAAGCTTTCGTATCAGGGTTTTGTTCAACACCGTCAGGTCACGGTTTTGGAACTTCAGGGTGTTGAGTATCATCTTGGACGAGATTCCCCTGAAGGAGAGTTCCGTTACGCCGGCCCTGAGGTCAACTTGGGCGGTGCGGTTCACCATGGCGCCCGAATGATACACAGTAATGCGTTCGGCTGCGGATGATACGTCCGTTTCCGTGGCGTTAACAACAATGGGGGAGGCGAGTGCTATCAGGATGCAGCACGCCTTTGTAAAAACAGAGGTGGTTTTCATGGATGCGAAGATAAATGATCAGATGCACGTTCAGATATAAAGGTCCGGGAATTGATATATTCCATAAATCTACTTCCGTTATCCGAGGAATACGAGCAGGTGGTAGTGTGCAGTTGCATGGAGTCGTTTGCACGGAAGCTATGAGATAATCAACACCACACAGAATTCCTTCAGAATACCCCCTTATCTTTGAAAGCACGTTCCGATGCGGTGATTAGCCCCGCCCTTTTTTTATGCGTAAACTTGATTTTTCATTGATCGCCATGTTCCGATTCCTGCTTACCTGCACGCTTGCCTTATTGGCGGTTTCCGCATCGGCTCAACATACCTTTACCGCCATTGTTAAAGATAAATCCACCGGGGAAGCACTCCCCGGCGCCACCGTTTTGCTGAAAGGAACATCCAACGGCGGGGCAGCCGATGTGAATGGGAAGGTCTCCCTCACCGGTATTCCCTCCGGTTCGCAAACATTGGTGTTTTCCTATGTGGGGTATGAATCGCAGGAGAAGACTTACACGTTTCCTTTGGCATCCTCCCAGCCGGTAACCATTATGCTGACGGGAGGGGAGGAACTGGAAGAGGTGGTCATCTCATCCACCCGCACCAACAACCGCATCGAAGACATCCCCACCCGCGTGGAGGTGCTGGGTGCAGAAGAAATGCAGGAAGAGAACGGCATCGTGCCCGGCAATATGGCCAGCCTGCTCGGCGATCTGTCTGTGATTCACATCCAGCAAACATCATCCGTCAGCGGAAACATGGTGGTGCGCATGCAAGGGATGGACAGCAAGTACACCCAAATGCTGCGTGACGGACTGCCCATCTACGGCGGGTTTTCAGGTAACCTGGGCATTCTCCAGATTCCGCCGCTGGACCTGAAGCAGGTGGAAATCATCAAAGGAACCTCATCCACCCTGTATGGCGGTGATGCCATTTCCGGGATCATCAATTTCATTTCCCGCGATCCCGGGGAAGATCCCGAGCTGTCATTCACCCTCAACCAAACCACGCTGAACGAAACCAACCTTAATGCCTACTACGCGGCAAAGAAAGACCGCACCGGCGTTACGCTTTTTGCAGGTTCCAATCGGCAGCTGGCCACCGATGTGAACGGCGATGGACTGTCGGATGTGCCCGGACTTTCATCCATGCTCTTCCACCCGAGACTGTTCTTTGATCTGGGCAAACGCACCCATCTTAAAGTCGGACTGGCGGGTATGACTGAAGACCGCAAAGGGGGCGACATGAAGGTGCTGGAAAACCGCCCTGACAGCCTGCACGGCTATCTCCTGTCCAATATATCCCAACGGTATACTGCCGATGCCGACTTCACCGTACAAGCAGACAACAAAGCAATATGGACTTTCAAAGGGGCTGCCAGCTCACTGGAACAAACCACCACGGATGATGACACGACGTTCAGTGGTCGCCAGGTGTCATCCTATTCGGAGTTGAGTTATTACCTGCCGAAAGAAAAGCACGAATGGGTAATGGGCGGCAATGTGGTGTCGGAAGACTTCCGCAAACTGCCCGGAGATACCAGTTTGCTGGATGACTTTCGCTACGTTACCCTGGGCCTTTTTGCGCAGGACGATTGGAAGGTAATGAAAAACCTGACGGCGGAAATGGGATTGCGGACCGACTTCCACAACACCTTCGGTGCATTTTTCTTGCCGCGCGTGTCACTCTTCTGGAAGCCGTCGGATGTATTCAATATCCGGGCCAGTGCAGGTACCGGTTACAAGGCGCCCGACGTGTTCACGCAATCCACCTTTTCCGGAAACCTCAATAACATTGAACCGGTTGCCGGTGATCTGGCATCCGAAAACGCTTTTGGTACAAACATGGACCTCACCTACAACAAACTTTTTGACAACGGTGTGTCGCTACAGGTGGATCAGGCATTTTACTATACGAAGATCAACGACCCCATCGTGTCCACGCTCACCACCGCAAACCACATCCGGTTGGATAATGCACCGGGGTACCTGGAAAGCATCGGGACCGATTCGTATGTGCAATTGCATTGGAAGCAAATTGAATTGTATGCGGGATTCAATCATACCCTCGCACAAAATGTGGATAGCATCACAACACATATTCCTTACAGTCCGCAAACCAAAGTGTCCGGCACCTTCCTGTATGAACCCGGTGAACATTGGGCCATCGGAATCGAGTATAGTTTTGTGGGTGATCAATACATCGGACAGAACCAGGCGGTGGATCCTTATCATTTTGTGGCGACCATGGTGAGGTATCAAACCGGCAACTGGACGTTCGTGCTGAATGGCGAGAACATGCTCAATGTGCAGCAAACCGATTTCGCTCCCGTGTATTCAGGTTCCATCCGCCACCCTCATTTCAACCCGATCTGGGCGCCGGTAAGCGGAAGGGTGATCAATGCGGCGGTGGTGTACAAGCTGCGGTTGGGTGCATAAGTGGGAGGCCCTGTGAACCTGTGCGGTTCGGGGGTTAGATGATCCGGTATAATTTCACCACCACATTGTCAATCAGGAATGCTTTTCTGCCCGGATTCCAGATGTACATTTTCATTTGATCGCCGGGTTCGCGCACATGGGTGAGCTCCACGTGATAGGTGAACCGCTTCCAGGTTTGAATGGTTTCCGATGGGAATTCGTTGATGCGAAATGCATAATAGGTAAAGTTGGTTCCGCTGGTGTCTGTCATTTCAATGGTGAACATGGCCGAGGTACAGGCCCAGGGGGTGAGTTCAAACCGGTCCAGAGCGATCTCTGCGTAAATGCCACGGTCACCCAAGAATGTGGAGTCGGCTTTCAGGTCGATGCTGAAATTGTATTCCCGGTTGGTATAGTCACATACCCGGTTGTGTTCAGCGCCATGGTCGATGGTATATGGTGTACCAAAGTAGGGGTATGTTCGCTCGAAGTCGTTACTTGCTTCCAGGATGGGTTCCAGGTGGGCTTTGTAAGGAATGATGTCTTCATTGCCACCCAGGCAGTAGCGGTAGCGGGCTGCGGTCTTGAGAAAAACATACCTGTATTTTGAAAAGTTCATGTCCCACGCCGAAAGAATGCCCGTGTGATACTGGTAATGTTGCAACAGGTTATAGCCGGTTAACAGCACCGCTGCCGACCATGCCGTTGTTCTTTTCCACCTGCTTAATTCCTGGAAGGCAAATGCCAGTGGCAGCCCAGCCAATGCGTAAAAGTCGATGAAGGCACGGTGCCCGAATGAAGGACCGTAGTACCAGTTCCACTAGGAGCTGATAACATACGTGATGGCCAGGAAGAACACCGCCAGGTTGATGGCTTCAAACCGGTTCCGTTTCATCCAGAGCCATGTTCCACACACGGATAATAGCAGGAGAGGTGTATATATGAAGAGCCCTTTTCGGAGTCCGAACAACACCCTGAATGGAGCGGGGTGAAGCCAGTCGAATCCTTCGTTGGGGTAGCTCCATACGATCCATTGCCCGCTTTGGTAATGCCAAAGTCCCATTTGAATGCTACCAATGGCGAAAACGATGATGCCGGTAAGCAATACATGCCGGAGGCGGATACCTGAAATACGCTGCTTCAGGTTATGTGCGGATTCTGCGAGAAAGGGCAGGGCGAGGAGCACCACGCCATTCACCGGGCGGATCAGTACAACAATGGACCACCAGAGTGCTGCATAATACAGGTATCGCTCACCACCGGTGGTCATGCCCTTTTTGCTGTGATACAGGAACACAGCAACGAAGCACCATGAGTATATATGCGACCAGGAAGGGTGAAGGGTAGCGTATGCCAGCAGGTTGGTGCCTACAGCCATGAATATCAGCACAGCGATTCGGGTGAGTGTTCTCATCCTGTAGAGTTGCAGCAGGCGATCCAGGGAGAACAACCCCAGCAAAAAATAAAAGATGCCGCCTATGCCGATGGCTTTCTGATAGGGATCGGAGTAACCGTCTTCTTCCAGGTGAGATAGGCGTGCCATGATATAGCCGGCTCCGAAGAAGGGCAACATGGCCATGGCTGTTCCTGCCGGGTACTTGATCACACCCTGGCCATTCACATCATAAATGAAACGCTCATCAGGTGCTTCCTCCCCGAAAGTGTGCGACAGGAAAATGTCAGGGAGATACTTATAGTAGCCCTTCCCGTCACTTGCAACGATGCGCATGTGTCCTTCCGTGTCATGATCACGCCATACGTAGCGGTTCACCCCGGCCAGGCAAAGTAAACCGATGATGAATATGACAAGGGTGGATTTCACAACGGGAAAATACTAAAAGTGAGCATACAGCATACTGCATACTGCATACAGCAACAGCATACAGCATACAGCAATGGGTTGATGTATCAAAACCGAATCGTTATCGCTATTCACTGTACATCCCAATGACGTTTGTTGAGATTACCACCCTGTATGCTGTTGCTGTATGCAGTATGCTCTTTTTGCATCACATCATCCCCCTGGTTTTAATTTCCAGGTAATGGTTGATAACGGTGGTCGATAATTTTAGCGGGTCGCACATCATGGCATGAATTCCCTGGCGTTCGAATTCGCGGATGATCTGTTCTTTTTCCATGATGAACTTCCGCGCCATGGTGTGTTGGTAGATGTCTATGATGGTTTGTGATTCGGATTCGCTGTATGTTTTCAGCTCGGTATTCTCAAAGAACATCACCACCAGCAGGTGTCGTTTGTGGATCATCTTGAGGATGGGAAGCACCCTGTTCATGGCATGAACGCTGTCGAAATTGGTATAGAGAAAGATCAGGCTGCGATTGGGAACATACCTTCGGATGTGCAGGTACAGGTCTTCGTAGTTGGATTCGCAATAGTTGTATTTCGATTTATAAAGGGCATGCAGGATCTTTTTCAACTGGGTGGAAGAGCGGTCGGCTTTGACAAATGTATCGGCCTGGTTTGAGAAAGTGATCAGACCGGCCTTGTCGTGTCGCTTCAGCGCAATGTTGGAGAGGGCGAGGGAAGTGTTGACGCCGTAATCGAACAGCGTAAGTCCATTGAAAGGCATCTTCATCACACGCCCTTTGTCGATCACGGAATAGACTTGCTGTGAGCGTTCTTCCTCGTAGCGGTTCACCATGAGGGAGGTGGACCGGCTGCTGGCTTTCCAGTTGATGTTGCGCGGATCGTCACCCGCCACATAGGTTTTAAGCTGGTCGAATTCGTAACTCTTGCCAATTCGTTTCGATTTGTTCTCGCCCTGCAGCACCATTTGTCCGGTGACCGCCAGTTCTTCCTGTTTCATCTGGATAACCGACGGGTATACGGTCACGTCCGTATCCGCATGTGTGGTTTCTTTTCTGGATGCCAGTCCGATCCGGGTGCGCACGAACACCCGGATGGCGCCGAACCTGTATTCACCCCGCACGGTGGGGCGAAGCATGTACGACATTTCCTTTTCTTCTTCATCGGCCAGGGATGTCTTGATCAGCATGTCGCGGATGTTGAACTGGTAGGGCACCTCATCGATGATCTCCAGCCGGAGTTTCAGTTGCGACCGGTTCTTTAGTTTCATTCGAACCAGGTTGTTGTCGCTCAATGAAAATATACCCGGCATATGTCGTGATACTTCCACATTGCCCGATTTGCGGTACAGCAAGAACAGATCAGCCAGGAAAAACAGCCCCACGACTCCGAGCAATCCGAAAGAGACCTTATATAAGGGTCCGATCGTGAACGACAGCAGGAACAGCAGGATGATCGTTCCCATGATGAAAAAGAAACGATTGGTCAGATACAAGGCACGTAGGGCGCGGATCACCTGGGAACTTCTATGTTGCGGATGATATCGCTGATCACATCCATGGTGGTAACTCCTTCGATTTCTTTTTCCGGCGCCATGATGATGCGGTGATTCAGAACGGGATGACACACGGTTTGTATGTCGTCGGGCGTAACGAAATCACGGCCGCGAATGGCGGCGATGGCTTTGGATGTTTTCATGATGGCCAGGGATGCGCGTGGTGATCCTCCCAGGTACAGGTCGCTGTTGTTACGGGTTTCGTAGACGATCTTCGCGATGTAATCAAGCAAATCATCTTTGATGTGCACGGACTCCACAAGCTTCATGCATTTCAGGATGTCGTCCGATGACGCCACTGCCTTGATGTCTTCCAGTATCTGCATGTTGAAATCTTCCCGGAACCTTTTGAGGATCTTTGATTCTTCCTCCAGGTTGGGGTATCCCACGATCAACTTGAACAGGAACCTGTCGAGCTGAGCTTCGGGTAGTTTGTAAATCCCCTCATGTTCCACCGGGTTCTGCGTGGCGATGACAAAAAACGGCAGGGGCAAAACACGGGTCACACCGTCAAGGGTGATCTGTCTTTCCTCCATCACCTCGAACAGGGCCGACTGCGTTTTGGCCGGGGCACGGTTGATCTCATCAACCAAAACCAGGTTGGAAAACAAGGGACCTTTCCTGAATTCAAACTCGGACCGCTGCATGTGAAAGATGTTCGTTCCGATGATGTCAGACGGCATCAGGTCGGGTGTGAACTGGATGCGGGTGAAATTGATCTGCATGCATTTTGCGATCAGTTTTGCAGTGAGTGTTTTGGCCACGCCGGGAACACCCTCAATGAGGATATGCCCTCCTGAGAACATGCCGGTCATGATCAGTTCGATGAGTGGGTCGTTCCCGATCACGATGTGCTGAATCTGTTCCTTCACCCGTTGGAATACCGTGCCTACAAAATGATTGCCATTGCCGGCGCTTACGGTATGCGGTGCATCAGTCTGAGTGGTTGTGGGCTGCGGTGCAACGCCATCGGCTTCCTGGTTCGGATGAGCCGGTGCGGGGTTGTTCGGTGTGGTGTTTTCTTCCATTACTTGCAGTTTTTATAGAAATGTTCGATTGCCTGGTTGAGTTTTGACAGGTCGTCAACGTACGTACCTGATTGGCCATACCGGATGGCAAAAAGATGTTTGTAGATGCGGTCAACGTCTTTAACGGACAGTCCTGAGCGTGTCGCCACCTGTTCCACCAGTGGCTTCCGCTCCAGCTTCGTGTCAATCCTGTACCGGTTGCGGAGATAGTTGTTGAACAGGAGAATGATCTCTTCCGCCATGAGTTTCGGACTTCCTTGCTGGAAATACAGGGTGCCCACCGCTTTTGCATATTCGATGGATGCATTGTTGTTTGCCGGAAGGATGGGGATGACCCGTTGGCGGCGTTTGGATCCGAAGAACAGGTAAAGCAAGATCAAGCCGCAGGTCATGTACCAACCCGTTTTCAGTGAACGGTGTGAAAAGAGAAAACGCAGCGGGTTGGTTGTGTTTGTTGCATCGCCTGAGTTGTCGCTGGGATTGTGACTGATGCGATCCCAGTATATCCGGTCACTTTTCAGGTATCCGAGTACCCGCTCCGTATAACGGAACCCATCTTCGGTCAGCAGGTGGTAGTTGGTGAATATGATTGGATTTGTATGCAGGTAAATGTAACCCTTTCCATAGGGGAGGCGAACGAAATTCACGAATTGCCGGTTCTTGAATTTGCCTAGAATTTCTATCGGATACGATTCGGATATGAACTCCGTGAAATCATCAAATTCTATGTAGTTCCAATCATAGTAGACAGGACGTGATATCTCAAGGTGCGTGAACCGGCAACTCTTTTCATGCCGGTAAGCCGCATCGGTGAACCGTATGTCTATGGAGGTGTCCCTTTCGGCAGAATACAGGATTTGGTCAGACGGTAGGTCTCCGAATACATGCCTGAGGAATTCTTCCGGGTAGGTGTTGGTTGCAAGGAACACGTCATTGCCCTTGTTGACATATGACAACAACCGGTCGGTGGCAAGGGAATCCGTGAAATAGGAATAGCCGATGAATACATAGGATGTGTTGCACGCGGATGTATCCACATCGCGCGTAACATTTTGCACATCCCGCACGGTATAATCTTTTTTGATCCATTCATGTAACACTTTGGTGGCGTAGGGTTGGTTGGCAGTATCATCATAGCTTTCATGCCACTGGTACTTGGGCGTGAATTGCCGGATGAAAAGAACAAACAACACCACAACGGCCACGACCACGCCCGCGATCACCACGGCCAGAATGCTACTTCTCTTCATGGCCGGTTTGGGGTTGGATGAATGCATTGTACAAGAGGCTGAGCGCTTCGTAGCCTTCTTGGGTTAACGGATGCTCGCCGTACCAGATCCGCTCGTAGCTCAGGATGATCTCCCTGAAACGTTCTTTCAGTTGCCCTGAACGGAGTTCCGAGTGATACTCCCAGTTGGTTTTGTCTTGCTTCCAGGAGATCAGCTCCCGGTTGGCCAGGTGTTGGATCACCATCAGGAAATGAATGCGCAGGGCAAACGGGAAGTTCTGTTCGTTCAGGGCTTGTTGAAGCAGGGTGTTCAGATCTACATCCGGCAGGTTGGCTTCCGCTTCAAGGATGGTATCGATGCTCAGGTCCTGCTTCTTCAGAACGGGGTTGTTATTGAGGTTGACAAGAACACGGAATAACAGAATCAACAGCAAAACGATGACCATCCCGTAAAGGACATATTTCAAAAAACCGAAATTCCATTTGATGGAAGGAGTTTCCATGTGTGGTTTCCGGGTGGACGGTTTGTTTTCCGGTAGCTTGATGTTTTCCGAGTAATCAACACCCCGGGTGACCTTTTCCCATGAGGTCCGTGTCAGGCTGGGAGCGCTTTTCTGTTGGGCCCATCCGGGTACAAACAAGCCCAAGAGCATCAAGAAGAAAAACAGGAGTAGGAGCCGTGGTCTCATTTGGCCCGGATGTTTTTTATCCTTGTGATCAGGTCGCCGGCCTCAAATGTTTCCTTCAGCGAAAAGTACAATATCACGCACAAGCTGGTCATCATGTAAATGGAGGTAAAGAACGAGAACGAAACCACAAATGCGGATGTGCCGTTGATGAAAGCCTGGGCCGACGCATTGGAATTCGACACCCCCCATACGAGGTTGGGAATAATGTACCGTTTGAATATCCATTGGTTGATGGCAAGCATTCCTCCGGTGATCAGCGTTACCCGGAACATCAACCCGAAAAACTTCACCCAGTCCTGATGCAACAATGTACCGGTTTGTTCGGCTGCCTTCCATGGTGTGGTTCTTTGCCAGCTGGAAACAAAAATCATGGCAAGGAAGAAGGGGAGCACCAGGAATGCGATCAAGTGGGTCCACATCATGTCCATATAAAGGAGGGCGGAGAAAAGCAGGATGCTCATGAAGGTCATCAGCAACAGCCGGATGAAAGGAGGTTGAGGATGTTGCTTCAGATCGGGGTCTGTGGTTGAAAGGAAACTGAGCGTGTGCCGGATGGACAGGGGAATCAGCATCACCAGACATGCTCCCACCCAGGTGCCCAACAGGGGGAATTCCAGGAAGCGCGTCAGGTCCCGCAGGTAGAAAAAGGGCATCTCATTGTATTGCACCCTGCCGAACAACCCCAGCGGGTTTATGGCTACGAGGCATGCGGTAGACAAAGCCATCAATCCAACGGGCCAGAAAAAGCACGCAAACCGACGGTACAACATTTGACACCCGGTGGCAAAGATCTGCATGCCGGTGTAGATTCGGGCAGACTTGAAGTTAACGGGTGCTTCTTCAATGTCGGGTACTTCCGTGAATTCCGATGCTTCGGTAGATCTTGCCAGCTTTCGGGGGTACCAGAAAAAATATGCGATGACAAAGGCGAAGCTGAGTAGGATAAAACCGAAGCGGATTGCATCCGGGATGTCGGTATGGCGGGTCAGAAAGCTTTCGATGAATGCGGCCAGGATCACCATGGGAGTGATGCCGATCATGATTTTCATGGCTTGCCGTGCAGACACACGAAAGGCCAGAAAGCGCGAATAAGTTCCGGGGAACAGGATGCCTTTGCCGAGGGTGAGTCCGGCACCGCCCGACATGATGATGGTCGATATCTCAAGTGTGCCGTGTGTCCATATGGAAAGGAACGACTTCCAGAAAAGGTCACGCTCGATGAAGAAGTATTGGAATACACCCACCATCACACCGTTGTACACCATGATGATGAGCGAGCCGAGTGACATGAATATGCCGAAAATGAAAGTTCGGAAAAGAACAACCAGGTTGTTGAATGCGATGCTCACAAACATTTCCACGGGCTCAGCCGAGGCATAGATTCCCATGGGGTCTTTTTTCTCTATGTTGTTTTTCGTAACGGATACGTAATCGGATCCCAGGATGTCGGCGGCGAAAGTCGGATCATGCCAGCTGGTAACAACCCCCAGGGTGAAACATGCCACGAAAACCAGGAAGGATACAAGCATGGGGCGCCTGCATGCATAGAACGTACGCGGCAGATCACGCCGCCAGAAGTTGATCATGTTCCGGAAAGTGAACCTCTGGTTGTTGGTGATCTTTCCGAACAATACCCGAACCACGCCGTTCAGGTACTTGGTTACCGAACGGCTGGCATAGAAGGTCTGGGCATACGACAGGTCATCCGTGATCTGAACAAACAGCTTGCTGACCTGGTTGGGGTTATTCTGATTGCTTTTCAGACCCTGCTCGAAAGCCTGCCATTTTTCTTTATTTTGCTGAACGAATTGTGATTCTTTCAATGTATACGCGATTCAAACAGGGAACACAAAATATGAAATATTATGATGGAAACTTATGGCTGACATAGAAATTACCACAGACCAGAATGTGACCATCAGCTATGTGCCCGCAAGTGTCATCAAGCGGTTCGCTGCTTTGGCCTTGGATGTGATCATTTATGCCCTGGTTGTGGGCATCCTGTTTATTGTTTTGGCTGCCCTGGATGTGAATCCCAAGTGGATCTTTCTGTGCGTGGTGTTTCCCATTGTGTTCTTTTACAGCCTGGCTTTTGAAGTGTTTAACAATGGGCAATCCATCGGGAAAAGGGCCATGCAGATTCGGGTGGTTCGTCTTGACGGAAGGAAGCCCACGTTGATCGACTACGTGATGAGGTGGTCTTTCCGGGTGCTTGATATATATGCAAGCCTGGGAGGGATGGCGGTGCTTTTCATCAGCGTTTCTCCCCGTTCACAACGTCTCGGGGATGTGCTGGCCAATACGGTTGTGGTGGAGAGCGGGAAACAGGAACGAATGAACATATATAATTTACAGAACCTCGAAAAGGAACTTGCTTCCTATACACCCCAGTTTCCACAAATCATCCGGTTGTCGGAACAAGACATGCTCGTGGTGCATGAGGTGCTGACAAGATTCCGCAAGTTTCCGAACTACGCCCACCGAATGGCATTGGAACTAACCGCGAAAAAAATCGAACATGAACTGAACATAAGGGGGCCGGAAAACAAACAACTGTTCCTGCAGATCCTGATCAAGGATTACGTGCGTCTGTCCAGGTGATTAACGGGCGTTCACCACATAGGTATTGGTCCATGTGTCATGCCATCCCCGTGCCGTATTTCCAAGGAATGAGAAAGGTTCGAACGGAACAAACCGGCTGAGCGAACGCAGAAAAGCATCTTTTGTAGAAGGCTTGTTGCCATACTGATCCACCACTTTTGTGCCGGTTACGAACTTTCCCAAAGTGCGTCCGGCAGCGGCTTCAAATACGGTATAATAAAGGGGGTAAACCAGGTACATGCTCATGTAAAGCAGCGGTGTTTCAGCGTCCAATCCTGTTGCCAACAGGACAACGGTCAGGATGATGACGGAGAAATAAATCGCGATGGTGTCAATGATGTAATTAAGGAAACGCTTGCCGGCGCCTACGGGTTTTGGTGGTTCGGGTGTGTGCGTCTTAAAACAAATCCGGACAAAAGGCGATCTAATTTAAGTCATAGATTTAACATTTGTTGACGGTGGAATTTTCTTCTTTGTTTCATGGTTCTTTCTTTGGTTTGTTTTCGTCTGGCCAGGATCTGTTTATCCCTGCCGAAAAATACGTCGGCAGGCGTGAGATTTTCCAGTGATTCATGGTACCTGCGGTTGTTGTAGTATCGGATAAATTCAGCCAGCGCCTGGCGCAATTCATCGGGTGAATAATAGTTGTCCAGCTTGATCACGTTCTTCATGGACTGATGCCAGCGTTCGATCTTTCCCTGGGTCTGCGGATGACGGACTCTTCCGCGTACGTGCTTGATCTCCCTGTCCTGGAAGAACTCAGCCAGGTCTTTGGCAATGTAGCACGGGCCATTATCGCTGAGCACTTTGAGAGACTGTGTGGTTTTGTCAGGAACCACCCCGGTGATCTCAATGGCCTTGTCGATATTGCGCTGTACGTCATCGGCTCCCATGTTGGTGCATAGTTCGGCATGGATCACGTAGCGGGAGTAATCATCCAGTACCGTGCAGAGGTAATACCATCCCCAGTGTCCCACTACTTTCAGGTAAGTGAAATCGGTCTGCCACATCTGGTTGACCCGGGAGGTCTTGTCTTTGTACTGGTTGGCAGCATGATCCACCACAAAGGCCGGTGCAGTGATCAGCCCTCTTTCTTTGAGAATGGCATGCACGCTGGACTCGCTGATATACCAGCCCCGGTGATCTACGATGTGCCAGGCCAGTTCTCTGGATGAGAGGTCTTCCATGTCCAGGGCCAGCTCTACCACCTCCTGGCGTTTCTCATCGGGGATCCGGTTCCACTGGCTTCTTGCCGCCCGCTTCTTGGGAGCCAGTCCTTCAAACCCTTCCCGCAGATACCGGTCGTACCAGTCATAGAAAGTCGCCTTGGGAATGTCCAGCTCTTTCAGGGTGGCCCGTACGCTCAGATCACTGTTTTCCACTATGGAAATGATCTCCATTTTCTCTGATTGACTGTATCGCATATACCGCTGCCTTTTTAAGCGTCCCCACTCAAACTTTTTTTTAGGACCCTATTCTGCAGGGTGAGCTCGGCGACCACTTCTTTCAGCTGGCTGTTCTCCTTGCGGAAATGATCCACTTCGGTGGTGTTGGCCTCTCGGAGGGTATCTCCTAAAAGCCGTTTCTTACCGGCTTCCAGGAAGTCTTTGCTCCAGCGATAGTAGAGGTTGGCGGCAATACCTTCACGGCGACATATCTCTGAAATGGATAGCTCGCCCTTGAGGCCTTCCAGTACGATTCGGATCTTCTCCTCTGCGGAGAACTTGCGGCGGGTCCTGCGTTTGATCTCACGGACTACCCCTTCGGGACTTTGATCTTTCTTTTTCATGTTTGGACTGTTTTTCAAGGTTCCAGTTTTTTACCTTGAAAGCTAGCTTTCAAGGTAAAAAACTGTGACTAAACTATTGTACCTTAACAGTCCGAATTTTGCTTACGCTGGACAGTGGATGCGGATGCGTCGGGTGTTGCTTTCGGTGTGAACCCTGTTACTGGTAACCGCCGGGAAAAAGTGGTGTCTGCTGTGTATGGCCTCGGTGAAGGATTGGTGTCGGGCGCCCTGAACGCCGACTCATTTGTGCTGACCGGTCAGGGGATTCAATCCAACGTGGTGGCGAAGGACCGGGCAATGATGCAGGACCACGTGAACGGGGGTACGGTTTGGGTGGATGTGGATGAAAAGCGCAGGGAGAAACCCAGCCTCAATGATGCCATTCTACGTGAGTTGAATACGATCCTTCATCAGCTCGAAAAGAAATGCGGCGGGCCGCAGGATGTGGAGTTCGCCGTGAAGAACGATGTGCTTTACCTCCTGCAGGCAAGGCCGGTATCCGCTGTTTCAAAGGAAGAATACACCGTATGGGACAACAGCAACATCGTGGAATCCTACCCGGGTGTCACCACACCGCTTACATATTCCTTTATCACCAAAATGTATGAGGCAGTGTACCGCCAGTTCGTGCATTTGCTGGGTGTGCCGATGACTACCATCGACAAGCATGCACATGTTTTTGCCAATACGCTGGGCCTGGTTCGCGGACGCGTATATTACAACCTTCTCAGCTGGTACAAGATGCTGGCCATGGTGCCGGGCTACTCCGTGAATGCCGCCTACATGGAAACCATGATGGGGGTGAAACAACGCTTCGAACTCAGGGAAGACTACCGGATGGGTAAACAGCAGGCGTGGTTCCGCATCGGCCTGATGGTGGTGAAAATGATACGCCTTCAGATGCTGCTGCCCGTGCATCGCCGCCGGTTCCTGAAGCACCTGGATCATACCATGCAAACCTACCTGCAGATGAACCTGTCGGCCATGACACTTCCCGAACTGAAAAAGGCATACCTGGGTTTTGAACATACGTTGGTGACGAAATGGAAGGCGCCGCTGACCAATGATTTTTTTGCCATGATCTGGTTCGGTATCCTTCAAAAGCTGACCCGGTCATATGGTATCTCCGGCAATCCCAATATCCACAACGACCTGCTGTGCGGAAGCCACGACATTATCTCCACGGAACCCATTCACATGGCTGTGGCCATTGCGGATGACATCCGTGCAAAACCCGATGCCATAAGTTGGTTCGGAGCAACATCCGCCAAGGAGATTTGGGATGGACTTCAGTCGGGGCGTTATCCGGAAATCCTGCGTGCATTTGAAACGTACATTCAAAAGTTCGGCGACCGGTGCGTGGGAGAACTGAAATTGGAAACGGTGTCGTACACACAGGATCCTTCCCGCCTGGTTCAGGTGGTGCAATCCTATCTGGCCAACGGCATCAGCGGGGCATCCATGCGGAAGCACACCGACCCCGAACTCCGGTCACGCGCGGAAGATCAGATGAACAAAGCGCTGTCCGGACATCCAGTGAGAAAGTGGTGGTTCGGTTTCGTGCTGAAACGTGCCAGGGATCTTGTCAGCAACCGCGAGAACCTGCGCTTCGAACGCACCCGCGGCTTCGGTATGGTTCGCAGGATCATGCATGCAATCGGTTCTCGAATGACGGAGCTGGACATGTTGGCTTCGCCCTCGGATGTTTTTTATCTGTCGCTTGATCAGGTGCTCGAAGCCTGTGACGACCCGAAGAAAAAAAATCTCAAAGACATCATCTCAGAAGCAAAGGAAGCCTTTGATGCCTATAAGCGTCAACCTCCTCCGGCCGAGCGTTTCCATAGTTACGGTAATGA
Organism: Flavobacteriales bacterium; assembly: GCA_020635855.1. Taxonomy (NCBI): domain Bacteria; kingdom Pseudomonadati; phylum Bacteroidota; class Flavobacteriia; order Flavobacteriales; species Flavobacteriales bacterium. The sequence goes on from JACJYZ010000003.1 coordinate 798,387, forward strand.
TTTCAGCGACCGGAACATCTATTCCGAAGAAGAGGAAGGAGCCGCCGAAGGAGACCTGCAGGGAACCGGTTGTTGTCCGGGTGTCGTTAAAGGCCGCGTACGCGTGGTTGCCGGTCCGGATGAAACCCACAGCCTTAATGGCGACATCCTGGTTACGTCCAACACCGACCCCGGTTGGGTGACCCTGTTCCCAACCGCATCCGCGATTCTTGTGGAAAGAGGAAGTCTGTTAAGTCATTCCGCCATCGTATCCCGCGAAATGGGTATTCCCTGTATAGTTGGCATCACCGGGCTATTGCGCGCCCTTTCCACCGGTGATGTTGTGGAAATGAATGGAAGGGAAGGCACCGTTCGCATCATCAGCAAGCATGGAGAAACAACTGCATAACATCGACCACAGTTACCTGCGTTATGCCAACTGCTGGGAAGATGCGGATGTGCTGCTGGCGGCTTTGTCGCCACAGCCGGGTGCCAGAATCCTGTCCATCGGTTCCGCTGGCGACAACAGTTTTTCTCTCCTCACATCAAATCCCGAAAAGGTGGTGGCCGTGGATGTGAATCCCGTGCAGCTGCATCTGATCGAATTGAAGAAAGCTGCATTTGAAGTTTTGGAGCATGCGGAGTTCATCCGTTTTCTCGGATTTGTGCCGGCGAATGACCGCCTGCAATGGCTGTCAAAAGTGTCGGCTGCGATGCCGGAACTCAGCGCCCGGTATTGGCGGCAAAAGACAGGGCTGATCGATGCCGGTATCATTCACGGTGGAAAGTTTGAGCGGTATTTCCGCATCTTTCATTCCAGATTGTTGCCGTGGATTCATGGAAAGGAAAGGGTGGAGGAATTGTTGACGCTCAAATCATCCGAAGCACAGGAACGTTTTTATGTGGAGAAATGGAACAGCCGACGATGGAAGGTTTTCTTCAAATTGTTTTTCAGTCGCGCCGTGATGGGTAAATTCGGTCGCGACCCGGCCTTTTTCAAAGAGGTGAAAGTGCCTGTGGCCACTGCGATTTACGAAACGGCCGCCCGCCACCTCAGGAAAGCGGAATGCGCCGACAATTACTTCCTCAGGTACATCATGCGGGGTACATTCGGCGATCAGCTTCCGCATTATGCACGCCGGGAAAACTTCGATGCCATCCGCAACAACATTTCACGTATCAGTACCTGGCAGGGATTGGCGGAAGTATGTGCCGACATCGATGATTTTTCCCATTTCAACCTGTCCAATATCTTTGAGTACATGTCCACACCCGTATTCAAGGAAGTGGCCACAAAACTGGCCAACGGATCCCGCGCCGGTGCTACGTTTGCGTACTGGAACCTGATGGTGTCGCGTGGACTGGCGGATGTGTTACCGGATCGTTTCAGATCGGATACACAACGGTCGGAAGAATTGCATCGGGTCGACAAAGGTTTTTTTTACCGGCAACTGCACATCGACAAACGGATATGAACAACAACCTGCTGCATGTGGCGCTCCTGGCATCCGCTTTCCTGTTGCTTTTTGCGACTGCCGAGTTGCTGTACCGGGTATTCAAGGTAAAGGCGGAAGTCACCCGAAAAATGGTACACATCGTCACCGGTTTGCTCACGTTGCTGTTTCCGCCATTCATCGATGGTCACTGGTGGGTGATGGCCCTCTGCGGTTCGTTCTTCCTGATCCTGGCCGTGAGCATGCGCACCGGATGGTTGCCTTCCATCAATGCGGTGGATCGCGTCACGCGTGGCAGCCTGCTGTACCCGGTGGTGGTCTACGGATGCTACCTGGCATATGCGCATCACCGCGACATGACGCTCTACTACATTCCCATCCTTACCCTTGCCATTGCCGACCCTATGGCGGCATTCGTGGGAAAAACATTTCCCAGGGGCAGGTACGTGTTGCTCGGGCATGCAAAGACGCTCAGCGGAAGCTCTGGGTTTCTGGTCGCTGCTGTCCTGGTGGCAGTGGTTTCTTTCCGCATCACTACAGAACTAACTGTGTCGGCAATGATCATACCGGCATGTGTCATCGCGGTGGTTTCCACACTTGCGGAAGCTGTGAGTCACAAAGGATACGACAACCTGTCGATCCCGGGTGTGTCCCTTGCCGCACTCTGGCTGATCCGTTACTTTTTTCATATGGTATGACCAACAAAGAACCGGTACTGACCCTTCCCAACGTGTTGTCGTCGCTCAGGCTGATGGCCTTTCCGGTACTGATGTACCTGGCATTTTCGGGTATGGAAAGATGGTTTGCCATTGTGTTTTGCTCAGGCCTTGTGACGGATATTCTTGATGGATGGATCGCACGTACGTTCAACATGCGTACGTCCCTCGGTGCGAAACTGGATTCCCTGGCCGACATCGGTATGTACATCGCGGCCTTCACCGGTGTGTACCTGTTCAAGTGGGAAACCCTTGGTACACACAAACCGATGCTGGTGCTTTACCTGATCCTATATGTGGGAAGCCAGGCGATATCCTTCATCCGTTTCGGTAAACATCCCACCTTGCATTTGTATTCATTCAAGATCGGCGGCTACTTGCAGGGGATCTTGTTCTTTACCTGGTTTGCATCCGGGTTATATGTGTGGTATTATTATGTGGCGCTGAGTTGGGGCGTGCTGGCTTGTGTGGAGGAAGCGGTGGTGCTGATATGGTTGCCGGCCTACCGTTCGGATGTGAAAGGATTGTATTGGTTGATGAAGGAAAAGAAGTGATGGTGGAACGGGTCATAGCAGCACTTTTGGTCTGTACTGCCCTGGGTGGATGGGCCGTCAGACGTGTGGCGGGGAATGATGTGGACAATGCCCGGCAACATTGGACCAAATACCTGGTTTACCTGGCGCTTGTGGTCATATGGGTGACAGCCATCCTGCTTGATGGGGCTGTTTACCTGGCGGGTGGGATGGTATTGGCGGGCTTTTTGGAGTTCATACACGCAACCGTCAACAACAAGCCTTCTGTTTTTAAAGCCATACCGATGTTGTTGCTCTTTGGCTTAGCATCCTCTTGGTTAGTGGATTTTGTTTCGCATGCGCCGGTCGATTACATCCTTACGGTTTACACAATGGTGGTGGTTATGGATGCTTTCAGCCAGCTATCCGGTCAACTCTTCGGCCGGCACAGAATTTCGAATATCAGTCCGAACAAAACATGGGAAGGACTTGTTGGCGGATACCTGGCTACCTGTGTCGCATTTTTTGTGATGACATGGAAGCTGGACGTTGCCCGCGGTTTGAAGCCGGTGTATGAAATGGATGCACGTTTGTTCTGGAACGGACTGGCCTTTGCCCTGCTGCTTTGCCTGTTTAGTTTTGCCGGCGACATGACCGCTTCCTGGTACAAGCGGGTGTGCGGCATCAAAGATTATTCAAGCCTGCTCAAAGGCCAGGGCGGTGTGCTCGACAGGTACGACAGCCTGCTGGCCATGGGAATGTTTTATCAATGCGCCGTATACCTCGATCTATGTCCGCACTTTCCATCCTGACATGCCGCCCCGGTGACCCGGCGTTCTACAGGTTCCTGCAGGTGCCGGGGAATGTGTATCCCGATCTGAAAGAGCGCATGCCATTGCTGCATGCACCCGACCTGAAAAATGTACACGTTGCATGGGTGGCGATGCAAGGGGGGCAACCCGTGGGGCGACTGGCATTCTACCTGAACCCGGCTTTGAAATATCAGGATGGGCCTGCGGCATGCATCGGAAGTTATGAATGTGTAGATAATCCGGAAGTGGCGTTAATGTTATTGAATGACGCATCGCAACTGGCAAAGGATGCCGGTTGTAAATGGCTGATCGGACCGATGGACAGGTCGACATGGAACGGGTACCGCTTCAGTACAGATCACAGCCATCCGAATTTCACCATGGAACCTTATCACCATTTGTATTACAACGACCAGTTCCTGGCCAACGGTTTCGAGGTAATCGGCGAATATGTCTCGAACCTGAGTGAAGACCTCACGGTCAACCTGGAGGCGCACGAGCAGGCCCGTGCGCAATACCTGCAGGCCGGTGCACGAATCCGGCATATGGATATGTCGCGGTTGACGGAGGAATTGGGTCGGGTTGCTGACCTTTGTCTTGAAGCGTTCTCCGGTAATTTCCTGTATACGCCCATCACCCGCGAGGCCTTTGTGCAAAAGTACCTGGCTGTAAAAAACCTGATTGACCCGGAATGGGTATGGCTGGTGGAGGATGAGCAGGGAATGTTGCAGGCTTTGTACTTTGCGGTGAAAGACCACCTCGACCCTTTGAACCAAACCATCATCGTAAAAACCGTGGCCAGAAGGAAAGGCAGTCCGTTCAAGGGCATCATCCGTTTCCTGACATCGGAACTCAAACTGCAGATGCAAATGACCGGACACAGCCGGATGGTGCATGCGTTCATGTACAGCGACAACACCTCCGCGGATATTTCCGGGGACTTTGCAGGGAAACCATATAAACGTTACGCGTTATACGCACGGTCACTCAAAGGATGAAAAACATCGCACAACTCTTCCTGGAAGCCGCAAGGAAGTATCCCGATCATGCGGCCATCATTCAGGGCGACCGCCAAATCAGGTATGACCAACTGGCCGAACAGGTGCGTTCCACCGCTGGCTATTTCCGCAAGAAAGGCATCAAACCCGGCGACCGTGTGCTGGTGTTCGTGCCCATGGGCATCGACCTGTACAGGATTGTTCTGGCACTGTTTTACATGGGGGCCGTGGCGGTATTCCTGGATGAATGGGTGAGCAGGGAGCGACTTGCTTTGTGCTGCCGGATGGCAGATTGCAAGGCATTTGTTGCCGGTGGAAAGGTGCGGTTTCTTGCGCGTTTTATACAGCCCGTTCGCAAAATTCCCATCTGGATCGGTACATCTGTTCCATCCGCACCGGCGGTTGACATGAAGGAAGTGGATGAAAGCACGTCCGCCCTGATTACTTTTACCACAGGCAGCACCGGTATACCCAAGGCAGCTGATCGCACTCACGGTTTTCTTAAAGCCCAGTTCGATGCCTTGCTGGAAGAAATCAATCCGCAACCGGGTGATGTAGATATGGTGGTATTACCTGTCGTGCTGTTGGTGAACCTGGGCGTGGGATGCACATCCGTGATCGCACCATTCAATGCACGCAAGCCTGAAAAAATGAAGCCGGATGCCATCGCCGGTTGGATCGCTAACCACCATGTGAACCGCATCATCGCATCTCCATATTTTATTGATCGATTGGCCATGTGGATGCTGGACAACAAACAAACCTTTTCGTCCGTGCAACGGATCTTCACAGGAGGTGCACCGGTATTTCCTCTGCAGGCGCAAACCATCCGTCAGGCATTTCCGGATGCCGGCATCCGCATCGTATATGGTTCCACCGAAGCCGAACCCATTGCCTCGGTAGGTGCCGATGAATTGCTGTCGGAAGGGAGGGTGACCGATGGTTTGTATGTGGGGAAGGTGTTTCACCGCACACAGGTAAGCATCATCGGAATATGGAACAGGGAGATCACAGTTTCGGATGAGGGACAATTGAAAGTGTTGGAAGTTCCCCCGGGTAAGATCGGGGAGATCATCGTAAGCGGTCCGCATGTGCTCGACAGGTATTACAGGAACGAGGAAGCGTTCCGAAGAAACAAGATCATGGTGGATGGAAAGTTATGGCACCGCACCGGCGACAGCGGATATCTGGGTGAAGATGGGAGGCTGTACCTCACCGGAAGATGCGAACAGATCATCCGGTACGGAGAAAAAATATATGCGCCGTTTGTGATTGAGGAAATGCTGGGTAGGATGGATGGTGTGGAACTGGGTACGATGCTGCTTTCGGAAGAACAACATCCGGTGGTTGTGGTGGAGTTGAAAAAGGGTGCAGATGTACAAAGGGTGGAGGAGGAAGTGCGCAATGGAATTCCCGACATGGAGCGCATGCAAACAGTTGCCAAAATGCCCCGGGATCCGCGGCATCATTCCAAGATTGATTACGAGAAGTTGAGAAAGATGGTGAATGGTTAATTGCTATCCTGCTTCAGACCCAAAACGCCATTCATGGTCTGCATCCCATCTGCTGATATCTGCAGTCTATGGTCTACCATCTCACATCTAATGTCTACAGTATAACATCTAACTTACCCCAATCTTAACTTACCTTTGCCCATCCCTTAATACAGATCTAAGCCTGTTTGCAGAGCTTTTCGGGCGATGGAATTCCAGCACTACCACGGCGAAACGCTCGTGCGTTAAATGTTTCAGTCGTTTGGCAGCCGGCACGCCACATACTCCGTAGAATCTTCTCGGCGGATTTACCAAGTCATAACATCACGACCACGAACACGTCATTGCCCACTTCCAATTTTGGCAGCGGAAAGAAGATTCTTTTCATGAACCCTAAACAAAACCATTTATGAAAAAACAGTTGACCACATGGTTGATGGGCATGTCATCCTTGTTGGCCTTCCAGCAGGAAAGTCAGGCCCAGATTACCTTGCTGCAGGACTACGAGAACGACGTATCGCCTGCTATCGGAACCTTTCAGGGTATCGACTACCGTGAATCAGGTTTCTCCGCTCTGTATCCCATCCCGGGTACGAACGGAACCGAGTTCTGGACATGCACCGACCGCGGTGTGAACATCGATGCAGCCAACGCAAACCCTGCCGGCTGCCATCCCGAGTATGACAAACTGTATGCGTTTCCGGCATATGCACCGAAGATCATTCGTCTGCGCCTGAACGCAAGCGGAGCGTTGGATGTTCTCCAGGTGCTCCCCATGAGACGCCCCAACGGCACCCCCGCCACAGGCATCATCAACCCGACCGGCTTCGGCAGCACGGCCGCTGAATTGCCCATTAAAGATACCGTGCAGGATTGTGCCAACTTCAACCTGAAAGTGGTTGCCAAGGATGTATATGGCATCGACTCTGAAGGCGTCATTGTTGATAACGACGGTAATTTCTGGATCTGCGAGGAAGGTGGTCCGGTTGTCTGGAAACTCAACAAGAACGGTGTGGTGTTGCAACGCTTCACCCCGTATGCGAATCAACCCGGCGCCGAGCCCATCGACATCGCCATTGACTCGGTATTCAAATACCGCCGCAACAACCGCGGTTTCGAAGGCATCGCACTTTCTCCCAACGGAAAGATCTATGCCATCATCCAAAGCCCCATCCTGTATCCCGATGCAAGTACCGGTGAAAACACACAGGTGCACCGCATCCTGGAGATCGATCCCCAAACCAACGCAACCCGCATGTTCGCCTACCTGAACGACGGTGAGATCGGCAGCGGTTCCAACAAGATCCGTCTGAAGGATTGGAAAATCGGTGACATGGCCGCCATCAACGACCACGAATTCCTCGTGCTCGAAGCAGCAGCCCGCGGTACCTCCGACATCAAACGCATGTACAAGATCGATATCAGCGCCGCTACCCCGGTGCATTCAGGCCTGTACGGCGGTCAAACCCTCGAACAGCTTGTTGATGCCACCGGCCTTTCCAGTAACGGCATTACCCCGGTTGCCAAAACCCTGGTGATGGACCTGCTCGCCAACGGATGGCCCGCCGACCTCGACAAAGCCGAAGGCCTTGCCATCATCAACGACAGCACCATCGCCATCGGTAACGACAACGACTACGGTCAGGCGTCTCCCGACGAAGACGGTATCGCCATCGCAACCGGTAAGAAGAGCCACGTGATCACCTTCCGCCTGAGCGGCAGCGATAAACTCGCCGGCTATGTTGCTCCTTCTACCGATCTGCTTGCCGACGGTCAAACAGGCCCCAGCACATTCACCACCCCTTATTTGCAATCTTCCATTGCTCAAGGCAAATTCACATCCATCCTCACAGCAGGCGATGTGGTTGGCGGATACAAAATGGTGGGTATTCCCGATGGAACAGGTGCATTTGACAATGGCGACGGAACCTTCACCCTGCTCGTGAACCACGAGATTTCCAAAGGCGGTGGTGCCGTTCGCGCACACGGCTCAAACGGTGCTTTCGTATCACATTGGATCATCAACAAATCGGATCTGAGCGTGGTAAGCGGCGGCGACCAGATGCAGAATGTGAAACTGTGGAATGGCAGCGGTTACGATGCCTACAATGCAGGTAATCCTTCTGCACTCGCCAGCTTCGATCGTTTCTGCTCTGCCGACCTCGCAGCTCCTTCTGCTTTTTACAACAGTGCATCCGGACTGGGAACCGAAAACCGCATTTTCATCAACGGTGAAGAAAGCGGAACCGAAGGTCGCGTAATGGGCCACATTGCAACAGGTTCGGAAGCAGGTACTTCTTACCAACTGCCTTACCTCGGACGTGCAGCATGGGAGAACGTGGTTGCAAGTCCGTACGCCAGCGACAAAACCGTTGTTGGTGGCATGGATGACGGAACCAGTGGACAGGTACACTTCTACATCGGTACCAAAACCAACACCGGCAGCGACATTGAAAAAGCGGGTCTGACCAACGGTAATTTTTACGCCGTGAAGGTGGACGGACTTCTTTCCGAAACCAGTGCATCCGTACCTGTCCCGGGAACGGCCTTCAGCCTGGTGAACCTCGGACAGGTGCAGAATACTTCAGGTACTGCGATCAACACCCTGTGTGACAATGCAGGTGTTACGCACTTCCTGCGCCCCGAAGACGGTGCATGGGACCCTTCCAATCCAAATGATTTCTACTTCGTGACCACCAACAGCTTCAGCGCACCCAGCCGCATGTGGAGGCTTCGCTTCAGCGACATCAACAACCCCGAACTGGGCGGTACAATCGAAGCCGTACTGGATGGAACCGAAGGTCAGCACATGTTCGACAACATGACCATCGATAAGTACGGTCATGCCCTGTTGCAGGAAGATGTGGGCAACAATGTTCACATCGGCAAAGTGTTCCAGTACGACATCGACACCGATGTACTGACAGAAGTAGGTCACCACGACCCGGCCCGCTTCCTGAACGGTGGTCCCCTTTACCTGACACAAGACGAAGAGTCTTCAGGTGTGATTGATGCCCAGGATATCCTCGGCGGAGGCATGTTCCTGATGGTGGTACAAGCCCACTACAACATTCCCGGTGAAGTGTACCAGGGTGGTCAGCTGCTTGCCTTCTACAATCCCGACAGCGAACAGGATTACTACTGTGCACATGCCGGACTGGGTGTGGATGCCGGTGCCAACCAAGCCGTATATGTTGGGTATTCACCGGAAGAATGTGCCGATCTTACCGCCAGCATCTCAGGTGGTGCTGCACCATACAGTGTTGAATGGAGCACAGGAGAAACCACTCCTGTCATCAACGTGTGTCCGGTCAGCGGAACTCAATACAGCGTAACCGTTACCGAAGCCCGCGGTTGCACCGCCAGCGATGACGTAACCGTTTGCGCTACGGACGTAACCTGTGGCAACAACGGAAACAAAGTGGAAGTATGTGCCACCACCACGGTTCATGGCCAAGTGGTTTGCCACAAAACCCTGTGCATAGCAGCTCCCGCCGTGGATGCACTGCTGGCTCACTCGGGTAACTCTAACACCACCTACAGCCTCGGTGCTTGTGATGAAGCAGGCGAGTGCGAAGATGGTGGCGAAGCCAAAACCATTTCAGGCGACTTCGGTCAACTGTCTATGACAGCTGAAGAAGCCAACCTGATCTACGGCGAAGGTTCATTTGTACTGTACCCGAACCCGGTTGCCAACGCTTCCGCTATTTCCCTGGTCGTTTCTGACGTCCTGGGAAGCCAGGCGGATGTGACCGTGACCAACGTTCTCGGTCAGGTGATGCTGCACGAATCATGGACGCTGAATGCAACCGTGCAACGTGCCCTGAACCTGGGCGGCAACGTACCTGCGGGCACCTACATGGTAACTGTGAAAACAGAAACCAGCCAGATCACCCAGAAACTCGTGATCAAATAAAAGTGAATGGATAATGAGATTACGGGCGCCCCGTAAGGCGCTTATGACTAAACCCTCCTTCGCCTGTGCGGAGGAGGGTTTTTTGTTATGGATGATGGGTTTAATGACACACGTATGCTGGAATAGAAATAAGGATGTGTATCTTTTGCCGATGGATGTATTATAACTTCGGAACTGATTCATCATATGGTGCGGAAGATTTTTCTGTTTTTGTTTCTGTTGATGGCTGTTTGTGCATGGGCGCAGGAAGCGGAGGATGGCCCTCTTTATTACAAACTCGCCGATGCGGTGCGCATCCCGCAGCATGTGCGTTACCTGGAGATCGAGCCTGACGCAGCCTCCTTCCGGTTGCTGCGAAACAACAGCCAGGCACTAAACCGCGTGGAGCATATCCGGTTCACCGGTCAGGTACAGGGGCCCCTGTTGCAGCGTTTGGTGGATGAGGCCGCCAAGTTGCCCAACGTGACCGAGGTGATCTTTCAGGACAACAACCTGAAGAAAATGCCCGACATGTACGGGGAAATGTACCCGTCGCTGCAGGCGCTGGTGATCTCGGGAAGTCCGGATATGGACTATGAGTCCGCCATGCGAAACCTTGCAGCGATGAAGAACATCAGGTCGCTGCATCTTGATCAAAACGAACTGGAGGAGCTGCCGAAAAGCATGGGCAGGTTATCCGGCCTGGAAACCCTCCGCATCACCAACAACCCCGAGCTGGATGCCAGCCAGGTAATCGGGGTGCTCACAAAGCTGGACCGCCTGTCGAGCCTTTCCCTCCCGCTCAACAACATCTCCGAATTGCCCGAAGACATCGGAAAACTCAAACACCTCAAGGAGCTGGATATCCGCAACAATTTCATTTCTGAATTGCCAGACCAGGTGGGAAAACTCGACAGCATGTCGCGCGTGCAAATGGAAGGAAACATCCTGGTGGATCCCGTGAACGATGCGGGTAAGATGGCAAAGTTGAACATCCGGTACCTGTCGCTGAATGATGATCTGTCGGATGAAGACAAGGATAAAATCGCCGCCCTCTTCCCGGACGCGGAACTGGTATTCAAATCGGATCAGCCCGATCCGGAAGAAGAACCCGAACTCCTGCCACAACCTGAGGAAAAAGAAGAGAAAGAAGATGGTGTGATCCGGATCGCACCTGAGAACTTTAGGGTGTACTCAGAAGCTTACCTTCGCTACCCTGCCATCTTTTCGCAACTGTATAACATAGCGGCGTTCGATACCACATCATTTCAGGAAAGGTATCTGGATACCAACTACGTGAACACCGTTAGGTTCATGCTTCCGCCCTGGCTGAATGGCGACACGAAAAAGATTAGACGGCAGAAAAGGAAATTCATGGAAACGCAACCCGGGAGTTTTGTGTACCTGAAGGCGGATGCCAAGGGAAGATACTGGACAAACAAAAAACTGCACTTCCAGATCGCCGGAAGCGATGCCCAATTCGCGGCTACACGCATGGGTGAAATGCGGGCGTTTACCGGTATGCAGTGGGTGGTGCACGACCAGATGTCGCAGCGTGTTTTTAAAAAGCGGTTCGCGAAACACAAACGCTGGAACGATGTACGGCTGTACTACCTGCCTTCTGAAAAACTATTCACCCTTGAGTTGAAATCGTTCTCGGGCTTCGAACGCCTTACTGTTTACCCGATATATGGCGGTGTGAACACCCCAAAAACGAGTGCTGAAAAGCAATACGACAAGCGGTTCGGAAAGTATGCTATATACCTACGGAAAAGGGAAAATGCATTTATCCAATCCCAGCTCACGCAAATGGCAAGACTGGAAACCTGGCGGGCACAGGCGGTCAGGGATGCCTGGGATGCGCTCCGTATGTACATGAGCGATGAAGAGAAACTGATGTCGAAGGAAGAATGGCTCGCTTACTACGACCGCGTGATCGCCAACGAAAAAGTGGCGCTGGGCAATGGCGCCGCCAACGGCGTGAATTTCTGGAGAAGCATGCAGCTTGATGGCTATGGGACGATGGTGCCGAGGGCCACCTATGATAAATCGCCGGTGAAAATCATTCAGTATAATGTGGACCTGCAGGATGAAAATGGGAACGTGCTTCCCGTGAAAAGCATGTATGTGGTACGGAAAGAAGAACGGCAGGTATCCGTTCGTCCGGGTTCACTCGGACTGTCACCCGAGCAGATTTACCTGGAAATGTCTGTCCCCTATGTGATCGTGGCCGAACTGCGCAACGGCGACCTGGTCACCTCGGGTGTGTTCACCAACTTTGACCTGCGCCAGGACGTCAGGAGCCAGGTGGTGCGCGTGAAAACATTCGATCGGAAACTCTATAACATCGCCCAGGTAAGACAAGCGGCCGGACTTGAATAACCGCGGTTTTGTGAACTTGTATCTTTTTTGTCCCCCTGTATTATATGTGTGTAAGTTCAATATGGAATGAACAACAACCCGCAATACCACTTTACAAAAGACCAACTCCGGAAGGAGGTTGCTGACATCCATGCGGCCCGGAAAAATCCCGCAAAGTTCGAAGTGCTGTACAAACGGTACTACGAACAGATCATGCGGTTCATTTACCAGCGCGTGGACTCCAGGGATGTTGCATCCGACCTCACCTCGCAGGTGTTCCTGAAAGCCATGATCAACCTGAAGAAGTATACCGACAAAGGTGTGCCCTTCGCATCGTGGTTGTACAGGATTGCACTCAACGAGGTCAGGCTGCATTTCCGCGACGACAAAGCTGCACATGTGGTGAACGCGCGAACCGAACACCTCGTGGGCATGATCTCCGAAATGGAGGAAGAAGCCGACGACAACCAGGTGGAACAATTGGTTAGCGCCATCGACAAGTTGGATGATGCCGACGTGGAGATCCTTGAGCTGCGTTACTTCGAGCAGCGGTCTTTCAAAGAAGTGGGGGAGATTCTTGAGGTCACCGAGAACAATGCCAAGGTGAGAACCTATCGCGTGCTGGACCGGCTCAGGGAGGTCATGCAGGTGCAAATACACACAAAATGACAAAGCGCAAAATACAGATCAACCGCCCCGACCTGTCCCGCGAAGATGCCACGAAGGACATGAACTTCTCCAAGGTGATGAAGAGCTACAAGGCACTCCGTCCGTTCTACAAAACCTGGCAGTTCATGGCCGGCGGAACGGCGCTGGTGGTGGCCATGCTCGCCCTCACCCAGCTTCCGGTGAAACAGAAAGAGGATGCGCAGGTTCGAACCGAAGCAACATCTGCGGTATCAGCGAACGATTCAATGAACGCTGTTGCAGCAACGGAAGTCACGCCCGGAAAGAAGCCGTTTGTGAATCCGCCCTTCCCGGATTATGACATCCCTTACCAGAAGTTCAATGTGATGGCAGACAAGGCCTGTAAGCTCACTTACAGCAAAACCGGTTCGGAGATCATCATTCCGGCCGGTGCGTTCGTGGATGAAAAAGGGACCCCCGTGCAGGATAACGTGGTATTGGAATACAGGGAGATGCATGACGTGGTCGACTTCTTCGTGAGCGGCATTCCCATGACCTATGACACCCTCGGTGAAACACGGCATTTCGAGTCGGCTGGTATGCTGGAGGTACGTGGCTGGCAGAACAACAAACCGGTGTACCTGGCACCCGGAAAGGAAATGAAGGTGCTGATGGCGTCGAGGGACGACCGCGAAATATTCAACAGGTACCACCTGGATACCGTGGCCAAGAAATGGGTGTGCGACGGAAAGAGCAAGGTGATTCCGTGTGAGAAGAAAGTGGAACAACCGGCGAAGGTGGAAGAAAAGAGCAGGCCGGTAGTTAAGGAATTGTTTCGGGCAGAAGCAGAGGAAGTGCCTGTAGGCTCACCCCTGCCGGTATACCCCCAAGCGGCAAACCCGTCCCAGCAAAGATTTAAAGTGGATGTTGACCCGACGGCCTATCCCGAACTTGCATGTTACAAGGGGCTTTCCTTTGAGGTCAGTGCACGCGACCGTTCTTTTGATAAGAAATGGTTTGGTGTGAACTGGACGGGAATGGAACTGCAGAGAAGCGATCCATCTTCCAATTTGTACAACCTGGCTTTGTCTCGACCGGATACATCGGTGCATGTACTGGTTAAACCTGTTGTGGATGCGGAACATCTGGATGAAGCAATGGCCACATATACGAAGCTGAAAACAGAACGCATGAAGGATGTTCAGGGGGATGGGAAGCAGGTAAAAACGTTCAATGAAGCGCAGGAATCATCCCGACCGGAAATTGCCGTGGCCGACAGGGTGATGGAAATGGGCTATAAGGTGGCCGGAGTACGACCCATTGCCATTCCGCAAATGGGCATTCATAACTGTGACTTCCCCGCGCCATTGCCCCGGTTCCCGGAGGTCAGGGTGAAATCCAATGCATGCACGGTTGCCGCTGCATATAAGGACGCTGATGGCGGAGGCGCCTTGAAGAAAGGAAACGTCTTCCTGGCCAGTACTGAAAAAAACCAGTTGATCGATTACGGTTCCGGCAATGTGATCGTATTCCGGAGAGATGCTGACAACATGCTATGGACGATCACGGGCGACGGCAAGCTCGCGATCTATTCACCCGAAGAATTTAAAACGGTGGAAAAAGGCGCACGCAATCACACCTTTGTGCTCACCAAATATGAAAGCATCCGTGACGGACTAGACAAACTCCGGGAGATGATTGCCGAATAAACTTGCTCGTGTAAGATTTGACATGTAATATAAACTTTATATAAAAAGAAATAAATAATTTGTTGTTTTAGAATTTCCATTGTACGTTTGCGGTGCAGGTTAGGTCCTGCGTCATTTCCGTGTGAGGGCAACGGCAATGCGCCACAGACAGGTTTGTTGTGTGGGGTAGTGTTTCAGATACTCTCAACCTCCCCATGTGCATATCAAGGAAAGAATTTATTACAAATTTCCCCGATGTCCTGTCTGCTCCGACCCTGCGAGCGGATGCCGAAAAGCTCACAGAGTAGGCGACATTCAAATCTCTATTGTTCAATGAAACGAATATCATTTGCTGTATGGCTGGCGTGCGGACTGCTCTCCTGCACGAAAGAAAGTCAACAGCCTGTCGCATCCGTGAAACAAGATGTAAAGGACGCATCGGTGGAATTGAACCCGGTGCTGGAAGGCAAAGTGGGGTTGTGTATTGAGTATGGATACCACCTGTATGGAGGTGAAAATGATTCTAACCATTGGTTCTGTGATCCTGGTACACCTCAGAATTGTGCGAAGATTATCCCTTGCAGCGCCATGCCCACCAACAAAACCGATAAAGCGGCGCTCAATGATGTGCTGGAAAGGTTCGTGAAGGCTCACCAGAACCGATCGGTGACGAAGTTCTTCCGGGAAGACAACTGGCAAACCCTTTTCCCGAGCCTGAAGGGTCAGGCATCCTTGCTCAGCCGGTTGCAGAAAGGGGACGTAGTGTTCCGCTCGGTGAAGAACCAAAACGGACATGTGGTGTTCATGGCAGAACCCACACGTGTGCATGGTGTGCAGGGCGAAGCACTACCGGCCAACCTGGTGCTGGAAGTGGATTTGTGATGAAAGGTTGAGGGGATGTAGGGACGCAGCCGTATCTTCGGACTTTTCACCTCCGTGCGGCTGTGTCCTTTTTTATATTCAAAAGATACATCATGCGCATTACCGTTATTGTTTTTTTATTCCTCCTCGCTGTAGCCACGGGTTGTTCCCACCGCGGGATCCAACTGGTGCCGGTAAAAACCATTCGCACCGGTGAGGCCGGTACACCGGTTTTCTTCAGCGGTGCATATAGCCATCTGAAAGAGGGTGAATACTGGATTTACTTCGATCCCGATAGGGATGCTCTTCGGTACATTCCATTGAAAGGAGATTCGATTGCAGACACGCCTCTGGACAGCCTACCGGTTGTGGACCGCACACCTGAAGGACTCGCGTTCTACGTACACAACCTTGATTCCATTTTTGCATTTCCCCACCATGAAAAAACAGTGTTCCTGATCAATCGGAACGGAGAGATCCGGAACCAATGGGTCATCGACCGGCCACTGCCGTCGGGTGAAACAAACTACAGCGTTTTGTCTATTTGGTTGGCACCTATGGTTTATAGAAATGAACGCTTTTATATGACGGGCATTCGTAACAGTGGCTCTGTTCGAACACCGGATGGACTTAGCAAAACGTACGATGTGTCGTCGGATCTGTCCATAGATCTTACCCGCACACCTTATGTGATCCACAACAGCACCGGCATGTGGCCTGCCATCTACCGCAAGAATTATTGGGATGACTCCGTTCCGCAAAGATGTGTGGACCATCGTGGGAATGTCATCTACAATTTCTCGGTTACGCCACAGGTGGATGTGTACCGGAATGATTCCTTGGTTTTTTCTGGCCAGGCGAAAAGCAGGTACCTGAAGAAAGAGAGACAGCCTTATGATCTCGACAGCATCGGAAATTTTGTGTACCTGAAGCGCTACTATGTTGAGCAGCCTATATATAAAACTATCGTGGAAGATCCTTACCGAAAGCTGTATTATCTACCGGTGATTCTAGGAGGTGATTATCTTGACAGTGATGGATTGATCCGGAGGTCCACTGACAATCCCTGGTCGCTGATCGTAATGGATACCACATTCCGTGTTGTGGATGAAGTGTTGATGGATCCCAGAAGATATGGCCGCATGGTGGTGCCTACCCCAGAAGGCGTGATGTTGAATACCAAAGATGGAACCGATAGCCTAACTTTTACCGTATTCAAACTGCAAATGCCATGAAGTCTTTAATCGTCACTTTGGTCGGTATGGTATTCCTGCTCACCTGCAACGATGCACCTGAGAAACCGAATAAGAACACAGAGGTGTTCTCCAATTACCTCCGGAATCAGTTTCAGACCGAATTGCCGGAAACGCCGCATCGCTATCTACTGCTGCCTGCCATCTATTGTAAGGGTTGTGTGCAAAAGTACTGGATGGACCTGACCCAATGGGGTGAAACAAATGACCACAACCTCATCACCATCATCACCACCCAACCGAAAGCCATTCCCGATAGCATCTCACAACAGTTCGAAACACGCGTGGACCGCTCCGGGATGCTGGACCGCCTGCCGCTTCGGGTGGCCAACCTCACCATCCTGAAAAGCGAAAACAGAAATGTGTATTCGGTGTTTTCGATACCTACGACGGATACGACATACGTCGGGAAGTTGTTGGAATGACGGATTGTTTTTTACCCGTTGTGTGTGATTCTTTACATGGGTAATCATATATTTGTTGAATATGTCGTAGTCGATGAAAAAGAAACGTCCTGAGATTTTAACATTGCTTTTGTTAGTCGTAAGCGGTTTGCTGATAACCGGAAAAGGATTCGGGGCAATGAATGGCGCCTATACGATCAATCAGGGTGCGCCGGCATCCGCAACAAATTATATGTCCGTCAACTCAGCCATGTCCGATCTTCAGTTCGGATGGCGCTCGGATGGTGGACCTGTTAACGGGCCTGGTGTTACTGGGCCGGTCACATTGCGTATCGTTCCCGGTTCTGGGCCCTACTATGAGCAGGTGAGCGTGTCCTTTATACCTGGTACTTATCCAAATGTACCGGTTCGACTAACAGGAGGAGCCACATACGAAACCATTGAGTTTACACCTGATAGTGTTCCAGATAAGCACGTGATAAAGCTTTCCGGTGTGATGAATCTTATTCTGGATAGTCTGACCATCCGGAATGGCGCAAGAACGTCCGGGTATGGTGTGTGGATCACCGATAATTCCGATAACAACACCATTCAAAATTGCAGGATCGAACTAGACAGTATATCCACCTCAGCCGGCTTGATGGGAATAGCCATGATTTCAGCTAAGGGCACCCCAGGGTCTAATGGCAGCGGTAATGTAATAAGTGGGAACGAAATTGTTGGGGGTTACAAAGGAATTGTATGCAACGGCAAAGGCACCACCGAGCATGCGCAGAAAAATCAAATTTTAGGGAATCGAATATACCAAAGCACCAATTCAGGGATAAGCCTATCCTATCAGGATGCTACATTGGTGTCCAGCAATGTCGTGCACTCTGAAAGAGATCCGTACGGAGGCTTAAGAGGAATAGAGATTAATTCTGGCGATAGCGTCGTCGTGGAGAAAAATGAGGTGGTGATTAGTGGCTTTATGGGGATCATAATCGCCAATGTAAATATTGGATTACCTAAAAAAACCATGGGTGCGATCGCCAGGAATAATATGGTCGTGCTGAACAGAAAAAAAGGCTACCAACACTATAACGCCCCAAATGGTTATGGGTTTTATTTATATAATTCAAATATTGTGGGTGTCGCTCACAATTCGGTTTCCTTTTCGCTTTCGGATGCCGGTAGAGGTATTTGTGTGGAAAAAGGTAGTGATTATGATATACGCAACAACTCCGTCTACATGCCCGAGGCGTATAATGGGTATGTGATATACACCGACTCTATGTCTCGCATAAAGGTGTTAGACTACAACAATTACTATGTAGCAGGTCGAGCCCGGCATTTCATGTACCTAGGCAATGAATACTTGGATACCAATTATGTAGGCGTTGGTGGATTTAATCTGCATTCCAAAGTCGGGAACCCCTATTACCTGGATCCGACCCGGGATCTGCATACCTATTCATTGGATCTGGATGGGGCCGGTGATCCAACCGTAGGTGTTGGTGAAGACTTTGATGGTGAGGTAAGGCCGAATTCGCCATCAGGTTTTCCGGATATCGGCGCCGATGAATATATGCCTCTTGCCATCGATGCCCGGGTCATAAAACACCTGACCCCGTTGGATGCAATATGTCCTGACGACAATGTGGTGGCCGTTGTGATTGAAAACATGGGCACAAACCCATTGAACAATATCAACATCACATCAAATATCACGGGTGCATCCAATGATGTTATTTCTGCCAACTATTTCGGGCCACTGCCTTCACATAAAAAGGATACCTTGTATGTGGGTGCATTTAACCCCGGATCGGGTGGGAAGGTTCAGATAGAAACCTATTGTTCTGTTTCAGGCGATCAGTATTTGAGAAATGACACGATACGCGACAGCGTCTTGATCAATCCAATCCCCCCTCAACCGGTCATTCTGAAGGCAGATACAACTTGCGAAGGAGGCCAGGTGGAACTGGTTGTTTCAGCATCCGCGGATAGCTACTGGTATGATGCTGCTTCGGGAGGGAATCTGGTGTATGTGGGTGATACGTTGAAAACGGATACCCTATCGGCTAATCAGTCATTGTATGTGGAAACACGGTATCAAAAATTAGGTTCTTTAACGGGTGGTTTGGGAGGTACACCCCTAGGTTTCCGCGGAATCATGTTTAACGTGACAGCATACCAGGATGTCACAATTGAAAGCATGGACCTTAATTTGTCAAAAGCTACTGGTATTGATGTGTGGATCAACTATCGTGACGGTGGGTATCAGGGTTTTGAGTCCGATAGTCACGCTTGGAATGAACTGGGTGTTGTGCGTGTGGATGGGATGGGTCAGGGACTCCCCACACATTGTTTGCTTCCCAGCACCTTGTCAATTCCGGAAGGACATACGTACGGTATTTACATAGATGTTGGCCCGGAATTCAACTATGGCAGCAAAGATACGGTGGTGTCAAATGAATCTATTTCGATCGACTATGGGTTGTCATTAGGGTTGTTATTCAAACAATTCGGGGTTCCCCGGAATTTCGATGGAACCATTTACTATACCGCAACCAGCTGCCCTTCTCCAAGAACTGAAGTTCCGGTTAAGGTGTATAAGCAACCTACACCCGATCTCATTGATAGCGTAAGTTGTGGCCCCCTTCTTCTTGATGCGGGTTCCGGAAACGGTTTTGAGTACATCTGGTCGAATGGCAATACGAGCCAGAAAAATGAGGTTATCGCCTCGGGGAAATACCTGGTGACCGTTACCAACGGTGAATGTACAGCGACAGATTCAGCTGTCGTTACGGTAAACCCGGTTGATACCATTCACGTGACATGGTTCAATGATTCATTGTTTGCCACCAAGGGGAGTTGGGTCAGCTATAAATGGTTTGTGGATGGTTTTGAGTTGACAGGCGTGAATCAAAATCACATACGGGTTACTCAAGATGGCCTGTACGAGGTGCTGGCTACGGATGCAAATGGTTGTACGGATTCCGATACCATCCGCGTATTGGGTTATGTTCCGGTTGTTAGTTTGGGTGATGAGATCGGACTACACATCTATCCCAATCCCAATAAGGGTGTGTTTCGTTTGGAATCCGATATTCGGGGTGCAACCCGTGTCAGAATTATCAATGCATTCGGCCAGGTAGTGCTGGAAAAACATGTGCAAGGAGCACGGCAAGAGTTTGATCTCTCTGGTTTACCCAAGGGCGTGTACGTATTGCAAATCGGCACCGAATCTTTTGCCAGGATGCGTTTCCTGATTCAGTAATGATGGGTTTATTTGGAAGGAGATAGACTTAACTGTGGCTGACAGGCACGCTGGTGTTGGCGTGTTGACGTCATGCAAACCACAATTCCAGACCTTAATTGACTTCTTTTGCGCCGGTTATCAACTGACCTGACAATAATCATCCGTCAGCATGTTGTAGGTCATTCATTCCCGTAGCCGGTCCCCCGACATTCGTTCTGCTTTTTCAAATCCCACCCCCATGAAAAATCAGGATCGCTACATCCTCCCGTTTGAAAACATCAACCTTGAAAACCTGCCGCAGGTGGGTGGAAAGAATGCGTCGCTCGGTGAAATGGTTCAAAACATGAAGCAGGCCGGCATCCGTGTGCCGGAAGGATTTGCCGTTACCGCGTCTGCCTTCTGGGATTTCCTGGATCACAATGTCATTCGTGACCGGCTGGAGGAAGTAATGGGTTCGCTGGACACAGCTTCTTTCGCCAACTTGCAAGACGTCGGCAGCCAGGCGCGTGAGCTTGTGCTGTCCGGAGAAATACCGCCACCGCTGGATCACGCCATCCGTGCGGCATACCGACAGCTGGTCGGCAACGATACAAACCTTTCAATGGCGGTTCGCTCCAGCGCAACGGCGGAAGACTTACCGAACGCCAGCTTCGCCGGTCAGCATGAGAGTTACCTGAATGTGCAGGGCGAAGAGGAATTGCTGATTGCTTACAGAAAATGCCTGGCATCCCTCTTTACCGATCGTGCCATCAAGTACAGGGTGGATAATGGATTCGGGCAAATGGATGTGGCCTTGTCGGTCGGTGTACAGAAGATGGTCAGAAGTGATAAAGGTGCATCCGGGGTCATCTTTACCCTCGATCCTGAAACCGGTTTCAGGGATGTGGTGGCCATCAGCGGAATATGGGGACTCGGAGAAAACATCGTGCAGGGAACCGTTGATCCGGATGAGTTCGTTGTTTTTAAACCCTCGCTGCAACAAAACAAGAAAGCTGTGATCTCTACCAAGCTGGGAAAAAAGCAAAAAACGATGGTGTATGCCGGAAAGGGGGCGGGCAAAGAAATAACTACCCAAAACATAGAAACTTCTCCTGATAAAAGGGTGCAGTTTGTACTCTCGGAAAAGGAAGCGGAAGAACTTGCACGTTGGGCGGTGCGCATTGAAGACCATTACGGTAAACCGATGGACATCGAATGGGCCAGGGACGGATTGACCGGTGAATGTTTTGTGGTGCAAGCGCGCCCTGAAACCGTACATGCACAAAGCCGGAATTCATATCTGATCCGTACATACCGGCTGAAAAAAGAAGGAACAGAGCTGACCCGGGGAACCGGCTTGGGGAATAAGATTGCCAGTGGCCGTGCAAGGGTACTGAAGAGTCCGGCGGAAGCAGATAAGCTTCTGGAAGGAGAAGTATTGGTGACGGATCTCACCACCCCCGACTGGGATCCGGTGATGAAAAAAGCATCGGCCATCGTGACCAACAAAGGTGGCCGTACCAGCCATGCCGCAATTGTCGCACGGGAGCTCGGCGTGGCTGCGATCGTGGGAACCGGTGATGCCACCCGGGTGATAAAGGATGGTGATGAGGTGACCGTATCATGCACCGGCGGGCAGACAGGTATTGTTTACGCAGGCATCCTGCCTTGGGAAGAACATACTGTAGACACCAGGGAAATTCCCTTGCCGGGAATAAAGGTGATGCTGATCCTGGCCGATCCCGACAAGGCCTTCGGATATTCGTTCCTTCCCAACAACGGTGTGGGGTTGATGCGTATGGAGTTTGTGATCAACAACGCCATCCGCATTCATCCGATGGCATTGGTTCGTTTCAATGAACTGGAAGATGCCGGGGCGATATCAAAGATCAATGCGTTAACCGCCGGTTACAAAAAAAAGGAAGATTACTTCATTGAAAAGTTGTCGCAGGCTGTGGCAACCGTTGCTGCGGCCTTCTATCCCAAAGATGTGATCGTGCGCATGAGTGATTTCAAATCAAATGAGTATGCCAACCTGATCGGAGGTCACCCATTCGAACCGCACGAAGAAAATCCGATGATCGGTTTCCGTGGCGCTTCCCGGTATTACAGTCCGCTCTACAAAGAAGGTTTTCGGCTGGAGTGCAAAGCCATGAAAGTGGTGCGTGATGACATGGGCCTCACCAATGTAAAGCTCATGATTCCCTTCTGCAGAACACCTGAAGAAGGAAAGAAGGTGGTGGAGGTGATGGCTGAATCCGGACTGAAACGCGGAGAGAACGGCCTTGAGATTTACACCATGATCGAGATTCCCAGCAATGTGATTGTGGCGGAAAAATTCGCGGAGGTGTTCGACGGGTTTTCGATCGGGTCGAACGACCTGACTCAGCTGACCCTGGGCCTCGACAGGGATTCGGCGCTGGTGAATGCCTTGTTCAATGAGAACGATGAAGCGGTCAAACGATTGATATCACAGGTGATCAGAGCCGCCAAAAGTGCGGGAACGCCCGTGGGTTTGTGCGGTCAGGCGCCCAGTGATCTTCCTGATTTTGCCGGCTTCCTGATCGGTGAAGGGATCGATAGCATCTCTTTCAATCCGGATGCTTTGATCAAAGGCATTCGCAACATACATGCCGCCGAGCACCATTCGGTTGCTTCCGGCACGAAACAAAAAGAACCCATTTAATGAACCCACATAACTAGATCTCACATGGAAAAAATATTTAATAACAAAGTAGCCCTGGTGACCGGCGGAAGTTTCGGCATAGGCAGGGCAACCGCCATTGCATTTGCAGAAAGGGGCGCCAG
Organism: Flavobacteriales bacterium; assembly: GCA_020635855.1. NCBI lineage: Bacteria > Pseudomonadati > Bacteroidota > Flavobacteriia > Flavobacteriales > Flavobacteriales bacterium. The sequence goes on from JACJYZ010000003.1 coordinate 821,468, forward strand.
GGTGGTGATCGCCGACGTAATGGATGATGGTGATACGGTTCAACAGGTCAAAAATGCGGGATCCGAAGCGCTGTTTGTGAAATGTGATGTGTCGAAAGACGCCGATGTGGAGAACCTGGTGGCCCAGACCGTAAAAAAGTTCGGTAGATTGGATTTTGCTTATAACAATGCCGGGATTGAAGGTGTACAGGCGCCGACATCGGAATGCACCGAAGAAAACTGGGACCGTACCCTGGGAGTGAACCTGAAGGGCATCTGGCTGTGTATGAAACATGAGGTGCCCGTGATGCTGAAAAACGGAGGCGGGGCCATCGTGAACTGCGCATCCGTCGCAGGACTCGTGGGCTTCCCGGGCATGCCGGCGTATGTGGCATCGAAACATGGTGTAGTTGGTCTTACCAAAACTGCAGCGCTGGAGTATGTTAAGCAGGGAATCAGGGTGAATGCAGTTTGCCCGGGCGTGATTCATACACCTATGGTAGACCGGATAACAGGGCACGATAAGGTGGCCGAAAAGCAATTCGCTGACATGGAACCTATCGGTAGAATGGGAGAACCGGGTGAAGTGGCGCAGGCTGTTGTTTGGCTGTGTTCCGATCAGTCGTCATTCATTACGGGTAACGCATTGGCCGTAGACGGTGGGTGGATTGCACAGTAAAAGACGAATGTGAGGTGTGAAAATAAAAAAGACCTCCGGGAGGGAAGTCTTTCAATGGTTATTGGTCGTATGATGGTTTTACAAGATCATGCAGTAAATGGTTGAGGCAGCCACCAGCAGGTACATGAATGCCATCAGCAAGTTGTTGCGCATGCGCACACGGCTGGTTACCCGGAAATGCAATGCAAGCGTCAGCATAATCAACACAATCACGGATGCATAGATCTGCAACAACGTCTCGCGTTCAGGTCGTGCTTGGATTATCTGGAATGTCGCCAACAGGCAACTGAGTCCGAACAAATAGGACGACAATAGGTGTTTATACAGGTAAATACCAAAAATCTTCATAGCTCCACAAATATTAAATCCAAAGGTCGATAAGTTCCTGCTTTAGGTATGGATACGTAGGTAGCGTTGCTTTGGTTATAAGATTCTGCGAAATAAGGCCCTTCTTCGGTGAATGGCAGTTTATTTCTTCTCAACGAAGGTGAACAGGTAAAGTGAACTGTTCGAGGAACCTACATTACCTTGTTGTGAACATGCGGGTGGATGCATGTTCAAAGGAATTGTAGCGGGTCTGATCCAGGATAGCCGGAAGGAGAAAAGGGAGGAACGGATGTTTTCGTGGTGCTATTTTTTCATGAATGCATCGAATACCTTTCGGAACTTATCGTGTTCTTCTGCCATCGGGTTATGGCCGCTGTTCTCAAACATCACGAATTCAGCTTGCGGCATGTACTTCTTGTACTGGATGGCGTATTCAGGAATGGCCACGAAATCATAACGCCCGAATAGCAAGAGGGTAGGCGCCTTGACCTCTTTCAATCGCTTTCTGTAGTCAAGATCTATCATTTGTCCTCCGACAAAAAAGTCGGCATCGCGCCCGATCAGGGTATAGTATACATCCGTGTTCATCATGTGATCGGGAGCCATGTCGGGTTTTCTTTCCAGTTTTTTCCTGTTGTGCATGTCGTGAATGTACATGAAACCGGTTGGGATGCTTCCATACACGTCCATAAATACAGAATCGCTGGAAACATAACCTTCGTGTCGCAATGAATCCACTTTGGCCCATTTCTCCGGGAATTGCGTCTGGCAAAGGTGGTTGTAGCTGTCGCAGTTGGCCTGCCACATTTCACCGCTGTGGAAGCCTGCAGCAATCACCAGGCGTTTCAGGTGATCGGGGTGTGCCAGGGCATATCCCTGGGCTACTACGGTTCCATAAGAATGTCCGAACACCGTCCATTTATCCAGGTGCAAGGCTTCCCTCAAAGCTTCGAGGTCGTCGATGTCTCTTTGGATGCTGTACTCGGAGGGGGATTTCGCTCTTGCGGAATACCCCCGTCCGAATGCATCAAAAAAGATCAGCTGGTACTTGTCGGCCAGGTCTCCCATGTACAATTGCATGTAGTCATGTGAATTGCCCGGACCTCCCGGGATGAACACGATCGGGTCACCTTTGCCCATCACCTCCACATACAGGCTGTCGCCGTTGATCAGCATCTTGTGCCCGCCATTTTCCCCCATCTGAGCGAGAGAAACATTAGAACCAAGAAGAAATGAGGCCAGGCCAAGTAGGGTGGAGCGAAGCAAAAAAGTGAGGTTGTTCATTTGTGTCGTGTATTCGGTTGAGGTTCCAAAATAGGATTCCTGATTGAAGACTCAAAACATTACTTGTAAGCCTCCATGTGAACGTTCTTAACGGCCCGTCCGGAGGGGTCGTTGGCGTTTCGGAAGCTTTCATCCCAAGCCAGCGCCTCAGGTGTACTGCATGCCACGGACGGCACGCTGGGTACGGTGGAGGCTGCTGCGTCCGATGGAAAATGTTCGGTGAAGATGGTACGGTAATGGTACTCTTCCTTGCTCATCGGAGGGTTGATGGGGAAACGGAACTTGGCATTGGCCATCTGTTCGTCGGAAACCTTTTCTGCCGCTACCTGTTTCAATGTGTCAATCCAACTATAGCCCACACCATCGCTGAACTGTTCCTTCTGTCGCCATGCAACGCTTTCCGGCAGGTAATCTTCAAAGGCCTTGCGTACCACCCATTTCTCCATCCGATCTTTGGTGATCATCTTATCCTTGGGGTTGATGCGCATGGCTACATCTATGAATTCCTTGTCAAGGAAGGGCACACGTCCTTCCACACCCCATGCCGCCAGCGACTTGTTCGCACGCAGGTTGTCATACAGGTGAAGTTTGCTCAGTTTGCGAACGGTTTCTTCATGGAAGGCCTGTGGGTTCGGGGCCTTGTGGAAGTACAGGTATCCGCCAAACAATTCATCGGAACCTTCACCGGATAGCACCATCTTTACACCCATTGATTTGATCGCACGGGCCATGAGGTACATTGGAGTGGATGCACGGATGGTGGTTACATCATAGGTCTCGAGGTGGTAAATAACATCCCTGATGGCATCCAGTCCTTCCTGGATGGTGAAATGAATTTCGTGGTGGATGGTGCCGATGTGGTCAGCTACTTTCCTTGCGGCGGCAAGGTCGGGGGAGCCTTCCAGGCCCACTGCAAAGGAGTGGAGTTGTGGCCACCATGCATCCTGTTTGCTGTCGCTTTCCACCCGCTTGGAAGCGAATTTCTTAGCAATTGCAGAGATAACCGAGCTGTCCAGTCCGCCCGACAACAACACACCGTAGGGCACATCGGACATAAGCTGTCGCTGAACGGCCTTTTCCAATGCATCTCTCAACTCTGCGATATCTGTCTTGTTGTCTTTTACCGTATCATAAGATTCCCAGTCGCGGGTATACCAGCGCTTGGGTTTGTCGTCTTTGCTCGACAGGTAGTGTCCGGGAGGAAAGAGTTCGATGTGGTTGCAGATACCTTCCAGGGCTTTCAGTTCCGAAGCAACATAAAATTGTCCGTTCGGATCATGGCCCATGTAAAGTGGGATGATGCCCATGTGGTCACGTGCGATCAGGTAAGAATCGTTTTCTTCGTCATACAGGGCGAAGGCAAAGATGCCGTTGAGGTCTTCAAGAAAATCCACACCCTTGTCGCGGTAAAGGGCCAGAATAATTTCGCAATCGGATTCCGTACGGAAGTTGTAGGGATTCTTCAGCTGGTTCCGCAGCTCTCGGTGGTTGTAGATCTCACCGTTTACGGCCAGTACCTGTTTGCCGTTTTCACTGAAAAGCGGTTGTCTTCCGGAGGTCGGATCAACAATTGCCAGGCGTTCATGTGCCAGCAGCGCACGGTCACCGTAGTACATGCCCGACCAGTCGGGACCACGATGCCGAATGCGCTTGGACATTTCCAAGACCTGGGTACGTAATTCCTGCGCGTCTTGCTTCAGGTCAAACACACCAATAAATCCACACATTGTATTGAAATTTGTCTGCCCCGGCCGCCAGCCGGCGGTTACGGCAGACGAAGGGGCGGGTTCAGAAAACACCATTATTATTCACAACGCAATTATTGTTTGCATTGTAAATACCTTCATTGCCGCTATTGAAGAATGGTTCCATGGCTAATCGCAGCAAAGATAGAAAACTAACTCATACCGGTCCATGGCTTGCAAATTTTTTTTATGTGATCATTCCGGATGCAACGCTGCGTTGAAATGTGTATCTTTACGTTACGTTACCGTGTCATATATTGATTCACCCTCCTTTGTGTTCCGGATGCCCGCATCTTTTTCGTTCTAAAAACTCCAAGATGATGAAGCGACATCTGTTCATACTCATGTGTTGTATCGGTATCACCACTTCTGCCGGTGCGGCTGGCCTTGAAGCATTTCTTTCCTACGCCACTTTTTATTCACCCGAACAGGGGCCGTATGTAGAGACTTACATCATGATCAACGGATCAACGGTTGCCTTCTCAAAGGGTGAAGACGGCCGGTATCGTGCGCAGGTGGAAATTGCATTGGATATTCTGAAAGGAGAGGAGCATGTGTATACCGACCGGCATGTGTTGGTAAGTCCTTCCATTTCGGACGCCACCGCTGAAAACCCGAATTTCCTTGACCAGCACAGGGTGGCCCTTCCCAATGGGCAATATGTGTGTCGGATCAGCCTGAAGGACCTTGATCGGGATGGAAATGAAATACAGCAAGACTTCACCCTCGATATAGGGATTTCGGAAACGGATGCAAGCTTGTCTGATCTGGAGATGGTGGAATCCTACGAAAATACCATTGGCCCCCCGGGAAGTTTCAGTAAAAGCGGAAAGGACATCATCCCATTTCCCATGGAGTATTTCGGAGCCCCCAATGATAAACTCATTTTCTATGCCGAAGCTTATCGCACGGATACCCGTTGGATGGCAGGGCAAAAATTCCTGGTCAGGTACTACATCGAAAGGTATGAAAATGAGCAGCCGATGAGTCAATACAGTCGGTTCGTGAAAATGGAAGCGGCTCCGGTGAATGTGGTTCTCGGGGAGTTTCCATTGAAGGATCTTCGTTCGGGTAACTACAACCTGGTCGTTGAATTAAGGGATACGGCGAATCAACTGGTGTTGCAGAAGAAAAAGTATTTTCAAAGAAGCAACCCGGCTTCCACGGCCAGAACCGGGTACGGCCTGGATGCGAGTGAGACCTTCGTGGCATCCATTGGTGGTGGAGATACACTGATGGAATGCATCCGTTGTTTGTATCCCGTCTCGCAGGATTTTGAGCTGCAATTCGCGGAAAATGCAATGAAAAGCAACGATGAAAAGCTGATGCGCAATTACTTCTACGGTTTTTGGGTTGATCGCAACCCTGATAATCCGGAGAAGGCCTGGAATGACTACAAAGCACAGGTTTTACTTGTAGATAAGATGTTCGGTACCAAGTTGAACAAAGGATATGCAACCGATCGAGGTAGGGTGTACCTGAAGTATGGTGCCCCCAATTCCGTGTCGAAGGAAGACAGGGAGCCTTCCGCATATCCCTATGAAATATGGCATTACTACAAGTTGCAGAACCAAACCAACCGCCGGTTTGTGTTCTATAACCCCGATCTGGTAACGGATGAATTTGTCCTGTTGCACAGCGATGCCCGCGGGGAGATTTACAACAGCCAGTGGGATGTGGAAATTCACCGGAGAACAAGCCCGGTTCCTACCCATGATGACCAATCTGTAGAAAAGCATTTCGGCGGCCATACCAAAGATTTGTATCGTTCACCCAGATGACAGCTGGCTATTACCTGATCCTCTTTTTTTGCTATTCGATTGCTTTGTTGCCGCTGCCTGCAAGGAAAGCCCTTGCCAGCCTTGTTGCATTTTTTCTTGGTTATATAGTACGTTACAGGCACGGCGTGATCCGGCGGAACCTGGAGCATGCACTTCCTGCTATGGAACGCAGAGAAAGATCTGCGCTTCAGCGGCGCATCTACCGGCACCTGGGTGACCAATTCCTGGAAGTGATCTCTCAACTGCACATCACCCGTAAAAACATTGCCCGGTATTGTACGGTTACAAACCCTGAGGTGCTTGCCAGGTATTATGCGGAAGGTAAAAACATTGTGGCCGTACTCGGCCATCATGGAAACTGGGAGTTGGCGTCCATTGCACTGAGTCACTTCGGGCCTCATCAGGCGGTAGCCATATATAAGCCGTTGTCAAGCCATATCTCCGACCGGCTATTTCATAAAATCCGATGCAGGTTGGGCTTGCAACTGGTAACCATGAAAGACACCATGCGTCATTTCACGTCTAAGCACGAACGCCCGCATCTGACTATTTTTGCCGGAGATCAGAGTCCGATGAAAAGCGAGATACAACACTGGTGCCGGTTTTTGAATCAGGATACGCCTGTATACCTGGGGGCTGAAAAAATAGCCAGGAAGTATGATATCCCTGTGCTATTTGTGGAGATGATCCAGGTAAAGCGCTTCTGCTACAAGTTAACATTACATAAAGTTACCGATCATCCGAAGGAAGAACCTACATTTGCCATCACAAATCATCATACCCGTATGCTGGAGGAAGCGATCATGCGCCAGCCTGAACTGTGGCTATGGTCACATAAGAGATGGAAGCATAGCCCTGAGCACGCACATTCCCAGGTATAGGGTGATAGACAGATGGATCAGATTGCCATAGTGATATTGAATTGGAACGGGTGCGGGTTGCTCTCCAGGTTCGTTCCCGGGATTGTTGCCCACAGCGACGGTGCCCGTGTGGTGGTGGTGGACAACGGCTCTACGGATGATTCAGTGGCCTGGCTGAGCCAACACCATCCGTCTGTGGAGGTGATTCGTCACAAACAAAACCTGGGATTCACCGGTGGCTACAATGAAGCGCTTAAGCATGTTCAGGCCAAGTATTATGTGATCCTGAATTCAGATGTTGAGGTTACGCCCGGGTGGTTGCAACCCATGCTGGAGTGGATGGAAACAGAGGATCGGTTGGGAGCGATTCAACCCAAACTTCTGGCAGAAAAGCAACGCCACCTTTTCGAATATGCCGGGGCGGGAGGAGGCTTCATTGATAAGTACGGTTTTCCGTTTTGCAGGGGGCGTTTGTTTCAGGATATTGAAGAAGATCACGGTCAGTTCAATGATCGTCGAGAGGTGTTTTGGGCCAGCGGTGCATGTATGTTCATCCGCTCGGAAGCCTTTCATGCCGCCGGCGGTTTCGATAGCGACTTTTTCGCACACATGGAAGAGATTGACCTGTGCTGGCGCTTGAAGCGCATGGGGTACGCCATTGGTTATTGTGGGAGTTCAACGGTGTATCATATGGGTGGAGCTACATTGATCACCGGCAGCCCGCGTAAAACCTACCTGAATTTTCGGAACAACCTCTGCATGCTGTTTAAGAACCTTCCTGAAAAGAAATTTGCACGTACCCTGATCATCAAGATGGTGTTAGATGGTATCGCCAGTATCAGGTTCCTCCTCGAAGGGCATGGATTGAGTTCTTTGGCCGTGCTGAAGGCGCATCTTTATATGTATGGCCACATGAGGATGCTGCGATCCAAACGCAATGAACTGAAACGTCAAGCGAGCGTGAGTGAGGTGTCCAATGTGTATGGTAAAAGCATTGTTTGGACACACTATGTGATGCGCAAACACCGGTTTGATGAATTGGAGGCGGGCCGGTTCCGGGCGCCTGCAGAAGAAATCAGCTTGTCTTATTGAGAAAACTTTCGATACCGAGGCGGTAGGAATCCATCCCGAATCCCACGATACTTCCTTTGCATACCGGTGCTATAAGGCTCTCATGGCGGAATGGTTCGCGGGTATATACATTGGAAATGTGAACTTCAACCACCGGTGCCTTGATGGCGGAAATGGCATCCCTGATGGCCACGGAGGTGTGGGTGTATGCACCGGCATTGAGGATGATGCCATCCAGCGAGAAACCGGCTTCCTGGATAAAGGTTACCAATTCACCTTCCACGTTGCTTTGATGGTAAGTGAGTTCAATCTTTGGAAATAGCTTCCTAAGCGCTTCCAGGTAGTCTTCGAAAGTTTGATGACCGTAAACTTCCGGTTCCCTTTTTCCCAGTAAATTGAGGTTGGGTCCGTTGATGATGGCAAGTTGCATGGGGGCAAATTACGAAAATGCGGTAAACCTGCCTTACGGTTGTAGGTGTGAAACGAGAAAAGGGAGGGTATCAGAAAATAACGACTTCCTTTTTCTTGGCAGTCTGCTTCTCTTTTTCTTCTTCGCCACGGATCGTTTTGGTTTCATACTCAGCCTCGATCAGGCTCATCATCATCTCCTCTTCTTCGCCTGATAAACCGATGTACTGGATATTGCCGATCTGTCCCGACTTGGTTATTGTGGATGCATGTTCCTGTGCCTGTTCCGGAACAATGTATTTGATTTCCTCCCCGAGTCCGGCGTCGCGGAACCCATAGTAGGCAACTCCACCCGAAACCAAAACGGTGGCTGCAACCAGTGCTTTGATCTTTGTCATCCCTGAAGACAGCTTTAATGTGGACATGAGAATGTGATGCTGAGAAGCACCCCAAATGTAGGATTTTGGACAACCAATACCAAAATTCCATAGATAAAAGTTATGAGGAAGTATGTTGTTGCAGGCGAACAGATTGCATAACTTTGTGGAAAACCCTTTGATCGACATGAAAGTTTTGGTACTGGGAGCCAGCCTCAAATCTGACCGTTATTCATACAAGGCGGTTGAACGCTTGCGTGCCGCCGGTTATGAAACTGCGGCGGTGGGTATGCAGACAGGAGCCATAGGAGATGTGGAAGTACTGACCGGTAGGCCTGAAGTGCCTGATGTGGATACCATCAGCCTGTATGTCGGACAAGCACATCAACCCGAATGGTATGATTACATCTTCTCTCTCAAACCCCGCAGAATTATTATGAACCCGGGGACGGAGAACCCCGAGTTGATGCAAATGGCGGCGGAAAGAGGTGTTGAAACAGAAATGGCCTGCACCCTTGTGCTGCTGGCCACCCACCAGTTCGGAGGTCCGGAAAAAACGGTTTAACGTGGGGGCTTGGGGAAGATCACTTCCACCCCGGTTGAATCCTGACCGGCCTCTACGATCCATGCCGGCATGTCTTTCAATACTTTTTCAATGCGCTGACGGGCACCTTCCTCGGGCGTATCCTTCAACTCCACATTTTTTACATGTCCGGTGCCATCCAGCGTCAGCCAGGCGTGGAAAGCACTTGTGTTTGCCCGGTATTTGCCGTTTTCTGCCGCATCCAGGTGATCCCTGAGGTAGTTCTGCAGGGCTTCCTCTCCGCCGGGGAATTGAGGATAAGCTTCCCCCTTGTTGAATGTGTCGGCCCTATTCATATACCCTTCCATTCGTGCACTTTTGTCGGCTATTGGTGCGTCATCCGGTTCAATAGCAGGGGCCTTGGCTTTGCGTTCTTTTGTACGCCCTTCCTGAGATTGATCGCCGTATACAGCTTTATCTAACTTTTCCACGGGAACAGAATCGGTCGTTTCAAAAATTTCGTCCAACCCTCCCAGCAAGGGTGTATAGTTATACTTGACATCATCCTCTTCTTCATGTTTCATTGGAGCAGCAGCGGGAGCCGTCTTTACATCCTGTGGAGCAGCCATTGCATTGCCTGATGCATTCTTTTTGATCACTTCCTGGTCGTTCAGATCAGCAGTGACTTTGAATGCTCCGAAAGCTTCTTCTGGCTTCGTTGCTTTCTCTTCCACAACTTCGGTTTCTTTCAGGGATCGGGTGTCGGTGCCGTTGTTGTTGGTCACCGCAAATGTTTCCTGGTCTTCGTTCAATTGGTTGGAGTCCGTTTCTATGTTTGCTTTCTCCCTCATTGGTTCGGGCGGGTTAGAACGGAAGGTCGTTTCTTTCTCCGGCGTGGTAACCGCCAGGTTGTTGGCATCACCACCGATATTCCCGAGGAGATAGATGGTGGTAACGGATGTCACGGCGATGGCCAGGATGGCTGCTGCATATCGCAACCAGTTGCGTTTGGGTTGTGCGGGAGGTTGTGAAGCGAGTCCTTCGGCCAGCCGGTTACCGATTTCCGATAGGGCCCCGTCCGGGTCCTTCAGCATGGCCAGTCCTTCGGTGATGTCGCGGCACATGTCGCAATTCACCAGATGGCGCTCCACGGCATGGGCTGCCTCTCCTTTCAATTCACCGCGGGCATAGGCTTCCAGCACTTCATGTTCGGGGCATGATGCATCCTGCTGCCAGAGTTGTTGTATGTCGTTGCTGTTCATGGTCCTGTTCCCAGCAGGATGGCCAGGTTTCTTTTTCCGTTTTGAATATAGCTCTTCACCTGCTTCAGGTCGAATCCGGTTGCATCTGCCACCTCCTGGTAAGACTTCTTTTCCAGGTAGAAGAGTCGGATGCACTTTTCATGCTCCGGCTTCAACTGTTTCAATGCGGCTTCCAGATTGGTGAGTTTCTTTTCAAGTTCTCCTTTTTCATTGGGATGCAAAACTTCGGGAAGTTCCATAAGGCTGGGGTTGTTTTCAGGGTCCGATGTGGTCCTGACTTCCTTCCGTTTTCTCATCTGCATCAGGCAATGATTCTTTGCCAGTATGTACAGCCAGCTTTTGAGATGGGTGACCTCATGCCGGCGGATCTTGTCACCCAACGTCATGAAAATGTCCATCACGGCATCTTTGCTTTCTTCTTCATCTCTCAGGTATTTCATACAGACGCCCAGCAACAGTCTTCCGTGGCGGGCGAACAGTTCACCAATCGGTGCCTGATCTTGACCCGAGCGGATGGCATCCAACAACTCGGCGTCGCTCAATCGTTGCAGAAGTCTGACATTACCTGATGGCATAAACGAAGGTACGGATTCGAAAACATTCCAAGCATTGAATTCGGAATTTGGAAAACGAAAAGTATTGATATGTAGTGTTTTGAGTAGGTTTGATCCAGTGAGAACGGTGAATTATCAATACTTCCAATTTTGCATTTTACCCCTCCATGTTAGGAAATTATTATCTTGCGGTACATTCTACGGAAACTATGGGTAAGGCTATCAAGATCGTTCTGGGTTCGTTTCTGGCTGTTCTGTTTATTTTCGCCGTGATCACACCATTTGTGGAAACCAAAAGGAAGGTGGTTCGTTCGGTGGACATCAATGTGCCTTCTGAAAAAGTATTTGAGCAGATCAATGTTCCCAGGAACTGGTTGAACTGGACATCTGCTGACAGCCGTTGTCCGGATACAAAGTTTTACTACAGCGGCAATGTGGAAGGTCGCGACGCCAAACTGAGTGCCGAAAGCAAGACTTGTGGCAATGTTAGTTATCAGATCACCAAAAGCACGGTGAATGAGATTGTGGCTTTTGACATCAACATTGAAAACTCCGGTATGCTGGGCAAAGGGTCCATTACCATTGATCCTGCTCCTTCAGGGGGTGTAAGGGTTGATTTTATCAACATCTGGGATCTTGGCGACGTTCCGTTTTACAAAAGACTTTTTGCCGTGATGATGTTTGATTCGATGGTGGGCGGAGACCTTGAGCACAAGGCACAGGGCTTGAAGGCCTTCTGTGAATCTGCATCTCACTGACCTACCGGCCAGCGCGCGGCGGGCACCGCATTCCAATCGGCAAATTCACCTTTCTTATACTTGATGTATCCGGCCATGGCAATCATGGCTGCGTTATCTGTACAGAATCCGAATGCGGGGATGTATGTATTCCAATCCTTTTCCTGCGCTCTTTCCTGCATTTTTTTCCTCAGGTACGAATTGGCCGATACCCCGCCTGCTATGGCCACATGCCGGATGCCCGTTTCCTCAGCGGCTTTTTCAAGTTTCTCTAACAAAATCATGGTGATGGTGTGCTGAATGGAAGCACAAAGGTCGGCCATGTTTTCTTTGATGAATGCCGGGTTTTTTCCCACTTCAGATTGCAGAAAATACAGGATGGATGTTTTGAGCCCGCTGAAGCTGAAATCAAACCCTTCCACACGCGGATGAGCGAATGTATATGCTTCCGGGTTCCCTTCGGCGCCGTACTTGTCCAACAATGGCCCGCCGGGGTAAGGCAGGTCCAGCATGCGAGCGGATTTATCAAATGCCTCTCCGGCGGCATCGTCAAGGGTTTGCCCGATCACTTTCATGTGGTATCCTTCCTCCACCAGTACCAATTGCGTATGACCTCCGGAAACGGTCAGGCACAGGAATGGAAGGGGTGGTATCGGGCTTCCGTCGCGGATGAAGTGCGCCATCACATGGGCCTCCATGTGGTTCACCGTAATCATGGGTTTGTTCAGTGCAAGCGCCAGTCCCTTGGCAAAAGACACGCCCACCAGCAGAGATCCTAGTAAGCCTGGCCCCCGTGTGTAAGCGATTGCATCCACATCCTTTAATTGTTTACCTGCAGTTTTCAGCGCGGTATCCACAACAGGGATGATGTGCTGAAGATGGGCCCGGGAAGCCAGCTCGGGCACTACACCTCCATATTGTTCATGTACTTTCTGACCTGCCATGATGTTCGACAGGATCTTGTCGTTCACCGACACGGCCGCCGAGGTATCATCGCAGGAAGATTCAATCGCAAGCAATGTCACGTCTTTCATGGGCCAAAGGTATGAAATGGACCGGTGTTGTGGCCCTGTAACATACAGGTAGCGGCGAATTATATTCCTACCTTTATGGTGTTCGTTATACATGGAATGAAGAAGCGACTTCGAAAATGGTTGATCGGGCTGGTGTTGGTGCCGCTGTTGTTGCTGCTCGGGCTTTATGGCGCCCTGAGGAGCCCGGTGGTTCAAACCTGGCTCGTGCAGCAGGTGGCTTCAAAACTTTCGGCAAAAATTGGTAAACGTGTGGCCGTGGAAGGAGTGGATGTCACTTTCTTCACCGGGGTGGTGCTGGAAGGATTGTTCATTGAAGACCAGGAAGCCGATACCCTTGCATACATCGGACGGCTGGAGCTCCATATCGGAGATATCAACCGTCACGAGAAGCTGATACATCTCACCGATACCCGCCTGGAGAACGGGATTATTCGGTTGCGAAGGTATGAAGGACAGGAGCAGCTGAATTTTCAGTTCATTCTCGATTCACTGGCCCGCCCGAAAGACACCACCCGGCAGGAAGGCTGGCGACTTGCATGCCCCGACTACCATTTGAAAGACGTGGATCTCGTCTACCGTGATCTGAACAAATACCGCCCCGATTCAATCGGAGGATTCAATCCGGCAGATGTGCACCTGCATCATCTCAACCTTGGGATGGAAGATGTGAATAGCGTAGAGGATACGCTTTCAGCGCGCATCCGGTATGCTTCTTTCAGTGATAAAAGTGGCTTCAGGCTTGATTACCTGTTCAGTGAGCTCATACTGGCACCCAACAGATTCGTGCTTGGTCGAACGGAGGTGAGAACACCCGGTTCCTTTATTCGTTGTGATGCCGAAGTGGATTTCAAAGATCTGAAGGAACTTCAGGAATTGGCGCCCTCACTTAAACTGAAAGCTGATTTGCAACCCTCGAAAATTGAGGCTGCAGATGTGGCTTACTTTGTTCCCGATTTATGGGGCATCCACCAAAAGATAGAGTTGGCAGGGAACGTGTCCGGCAGGATATCCAATATCAAAGGCAGGGATCTCTCCGTGAAGCTTGCGACCGGAACATCCTTTGAAGGGGATGTTAGTCTCAAGGGTTTGCCTGACATGAAAGCTACTTTCATGCACATCAGCGTGAGTCGTTTCGTGTCTGACGCAAAGGATCTTGCAACCCTTCCGATTCCTCCGTTTTCAAGTGGCAAAAGATTGACCCTCCCAGCCTACTTCTCGCGTTTGGGGAGGTTTACATTTTCAGGCGACTTTACGGGATTTGTTAATGATTTCGTTGCCTACGGAAAACTCAGCACGGCCATCGGGAGCGTATCTACCGACGTTGCCCTGAAGAACCAGGAAGGGGTGGAGTACAACGGGAAAGTCAAAATGAACAGGTTCAACGTAGGGCGCTTTTTTGATGTGGCCGAATTGGGCGAGGTGAGCATGAACGTGAATGTGAACGGTCGCGGGTTCGATAAAGATCATTTGAAAACGAACATGAAGGGAGAGGTGAGTAGCCTGGAGTATAAACAGTATCAATACAAACAATTGGCGCTGGAGGGTTACCTTGAGAACAGGTTGTTCGAAGGACGGTTCCAGGTGAAAGATGACTTCATAGATATGGATTTTGACGGACGGATCGATTATCGTGGTAGTCAACCCATATTCGATTTCGCAAGCAACATCCGCAAAGCGAGCTTCCACCAACTCCACCTGGTGCCGGATGCGTATGCCATGGAACTTCGCGCGGTTGCCAACATCAACATGGTGGGTGACCACATCGACAAGCTGGAAGGTGTGGTCAAACTGAACGATACGCATCTTACCAAAGACTCGGTTTCACTGGATCTGGGTGACTTGGTGCTAAAGACCGGCATCAACGACGGAAAACGAAACATTGTGCTGCAATCGGATCTGGCCGATCTGGATGTAACCGGTTCCTTCAGCATCGCTGATATGAAAACATCCCTCATGCAAACCATAGGCAAATACCTGCCTTCCATGGATGGCGAATCCGCCGGCAGGAAAACCGGAGTCCAGGATGTGAGGTTCGAAGGTGAATTAAAGAACCTGCAAGACCTGGCCTACCTCTACTTTCCTCAATTCGCACCGGGAAAAGGAACCCGGTTTCGCGGCGCCTACAACAGCGCTCAGCCCTACCTGGCCTTTCATATGGATGCCAAAGATGTGGATGTGTCAGGAAGAAAAATAGATGGAATGATGATCGATATGGAATCACAGGACTCCGGCATCTATGCCCAGATCAACTGTGATACCATTCACATCTTGCGGAAACTTGGTGCAAGGCAATTGCACTGGGAGGGATTGGCCAATGCCGATACGTTGGATTATCAGCTCACGTGGGACAACCTCGACTCCGGTAGCTATAAGGGAAATGTGTCCGGTACGCTGGACTTTACCGCATACCCGAAGCTTGCACACGTGTTCCATAATACCGAGGTAACATTCTATGATACATTGTGGACAGTGGCACCTGGAAATTACCTCGTGGTAGATACCGGTGTGATAGAAGTGAGTCATATGGAAGTGAATTCCAATAGCCAGTCCCTGAAGGTAAATGGACGCATATCCCGCAACCCTTATGACAAGCTGCTTGTGGGTTTTGATGACTTCGATCTGCGCAAAACCGATCCGTTCCTGGAAGGAAAACTGATCAACATCAAAGGTGTGATCAATGGGCAGGCTGCCCTATCCAATCTCTATAAAAATCCTGTGATATCAAGTAACATCGAATTCCGCGGGTTGCGAATCAACGACCAGGAAGTGGGAGACGGGGTGGTGAACAGCGATTGGGATCCCGAGGGGGAGAAGGCCATACTGAAAGGCCGCTTTGCAAGGAACAACATTCCTTCCGTGGAATTTGCGGGAAACTATTTCCCCTTCGAAAAAGAAAATGTGCTGGACCTGGACATCAATATTTCCCATATCCGACTTAATCTGTTCAAAGATTATGTGAACGGATTCGTGTCGGATCTGAACGGTGTGGCTCGCGGACAACTGCATATAGGCGGCAACTTTGTAGATCCGAAAGTGAACGGTGATCTGGAATTGCTGCACACTGTTTTCAATGTGAACTACCTGAATACCCGCTACAACTTCGGAAGTACCCTTCGCTTCACGGATCATTGGATCGAGTTCGACAGCCTCGTGCTGTACGATTCGTTTCATGGAAGCCGCGCCATCACCTACGGACGCTTTTTTCACGATGGCTTCCGCAACTGGGGACTCGACCTCAGCATGGATCTGCAAAACTTTTATTGTCTGAATACCACCGCGCGCAACAACAGTTTGTACTATGGGCAGGCATATGCAACCGGCCTGGTAAGCGTGCGAGGCAGCGTCAACGACCTGACGATTGATATAGCGGCAAAGCCAGAGAAAGGTACCCAGATCAACATTCCACTTGACAACCCCGACGAGGTGAGCGAAAGTGGGTTTGTGATGTTTATTGATCCGAAAAAGGATACCCTTGTGGAGAAGAAAGACTACCATGTGGACCTCAGTGGAATTCAGCTGAACATGGATCTGGAAGTGACACCTGATGCTGAAGTGCAGTTGATCTTTGACGAGAAGGTAGGGGATGTGATGAAGGGAAGAGGTAACTCCAACCTGAAGCTGGAGATCAGTTCGAGGGGTAAGTTCAACATGTACGGTACCTATGAGGTGACCGATGGAGATTATCTCTTTACGCTACAGAACGTGATCAACAAAAAATACAAAGTGGAGCAGGGTGGAACGATCATCTGGAATGGAAATCCGTACGATGCCGAACTCGATCTGAAGGCGGTGTACAATGTTCGGACTTCGCTGTCTGATCTTTTCCAGGATACATCACAGGTATACCGCAAACGGGTGCCAGTGAACTGCGACATGTTCCTGACCGGGAAATTGTTGTCCCCGGAGATCCGCTTCGGGGTATCATTGCCCAATAGTCCGGAGGATGTCAGAAGCCAGGTTAGCAGTGTGCTGAACTCCGATGAGGAAGTGAACCGGCAGGTGTTCAGCCTCCTGATGCTGTCACGATTCACCAATCCGGGTCAGTACGGATCCGGTGTGTTGGGTTCGCAGAATATGTTTGAACAGGGAGCCGGCAACACCACCAGTGAGTTGTTATCCCACCAGCTCAGTAACTGGATCTCGCAACTGAGTGATAAGTATGACATCGGTGTGAACTATCGCCCGGGCGACAAGCTCACCGATGAAGAACTCGAAGTGGCCTTGTCGACCCAGTTGTTTCACGACCGTGTGCAGGTGGAAAGCAACGTGGGTTATGCCGGCAACCAGCACTCCAATACCTCCAGGGTTGTAGGTGATTTCAACGTAGAGTACAAGGTGCGGGAAGATGGTAAGTTCAGGGTGAAAGCCTTCAACCGCTCCAATGATTTCGATCTCCTGAGCAATGAAGCGCCCTACACACAAGGCGTGGGTTTGTTCTATAGGCAGGAATTCGATCAGTGGAAAGGCTTGATGAGAAAGATCTTTTCCAAAGGATCGAAAGACCAGGAAGAAAATGACCAGGATGCTGCGCCTGCGCCTGAGAAGGAAAATGAAACGCCGGATCAGCAGTGATGAGAGGTTGTTAAGTTTGCCTGTGGATTGTGGCGTTCCGATGGAACGCTTTTTTCTTTATTCAGCGTTATTATTCCACCAATGTGCTGTTCCTAACGGAACAGGCATGTGTCCAAGCAAATTGCCATGCCGTACTTTTTGATTGTTCCGTTACTGACTTGAATCAGCTACGACGGAACCGACAGATGTCAAATGAAAGCCGGATGCTGTGCTCCATCGGAGCATCACATGGGTGGAACGATAACAACAAAGATGATCGCGCGTGCCGTGGGTACGCTACGAGTCATTGCGCAATCGAATCGAATAGAAATCTCTCGTCGTATTCTATCTCAAATCTTGTTAATAATTCGATGTACTCTTCACGGAAGCTTCTTTTCCTATGATGATCCTCCTGATTCTTGATGTACCCGATAATATTTGGAAGATCCGATTTGGCATAGGAAAAAGCTCCAAAACCGTTTTGCCAGGAAAAAGACCCTGGTACATACTTGTTCTCATTGATCCACTTTGTTGATTCAACCTTGATCTTCTGAACAAGCTCTGATAATGAATGGGTAGGGCGCATGCCAAATAGCAGGTGAATGTGGTCCGGCATGCCATTGATGATGATCGGCTTGTGATGATGGTTCTTAAGTATGCCGGATATGTAGGCGTAGAGTTTATCCTTCCAAACGTCTTCAATCAGATATTGTCTGTGTTTGACTGCAAATAGCGCATGGATGTGAATTTGGGAATACGAGTTAGGCATTGCGTTTTTTTGCAATGTTAGACAATCGCACCGCTTTGAGGACGTTTCAGGCAAGTTTGAACATCACATTCTCCGGAAAAAGTTATGCTTCTCGATTGTGACGTTCTTATGGAACGCTTTTTTCTTTATCCAAAGTTCTTCTTCCACCAATGTGTTGTTCCTAACGGAACAGACGTTTGTCCAATGAAAGTACAATGCCGTACTTTTTGATTGTTCCGTTACTGACTTGGATCAGCTACGACGGAACCGACAGATGTCAAATGAAAGCCGGATGCTGTGCTCCATCGGAGCACCACATGGGTGGAACGATAACAACAAAGATGATCGCGCGTGCCGTAGGTACGCTACATCCCTTACGACAACGTCACCACCAAATCATCTGTATTCACCAGTGTGCCTTCCTTCAGGTGCAGCGATTTGATTTCTCCCACGGCGTGCGCTGTTACCGTCGTTTCCATTTTCATCGCTTCGATCACGAACAGCGGCTCGTTCTTTTTAACCGGCTGACCTTTCTTCACGAATATCTTGGAAAGCAGTCCCTGTAACGGTGCGCCCACCTGCTTCGCGTTGTCGCCATCGATCTTCGGGTTTTCCGCTTTCTCGATTTTCAGCGAGCGGTCGAGGACGTCCATGTTGCGCGTTTGTCCGTTCACCTTGAAGAAAACGGTTCGTTTGCCTTCGGCATTTGCCGGGCCTACCGACAGCAATCGAATGATGATTTCCTTTCCTTCCGCGATCTTGATCACGCACTCTTCGTTCAGGTCCATGCCGAAGAAAAAATTCTTGGTAGGGATCTTGGCCATGTCGCCGAACTGGAGGTGCATGTTATAGGTTTGCTCGTATACTTTGGGGTAGAGCATGAACGAAAGGAAATCGGTGAACGCCAGTTCGCGGTCGAACTTCGGTTGGAACCGTTTCAGGAAGGCATCGAACTCCGCCTCCAGGTCGATCGGTTTCATGTGTGCATTCGGCCGGTCGGTGTAGGGTTTCTTTTCCTTCAGGATGATCTTCTGGAGTTTTTTCGGGAAGCCGCCTACCGGTTGGCCGAGGTCTCCTTTGAAGAAGTTCACCACGGATTCGGGGAAGTTGATGGTGTCGCCCTTTTCCAGTACTTCTTCTGCAGTCAGTTCATTGGATACCATGAACAGCGCCATGTCACCCACCACCTTGGAACTCGGTGTCACCTTCACGATGTCTCCGAACAGGTGATTCACCTCTTCATATACTTTGGTGATCTGATCGAACTTGTCTGCCAGTCCCAACGCCCTTGCTTGCGGCTTCAGGTTGGAGTACTGTCCGCCCGGGATCTCATGTTTGAACACGGCAGCGGTTCCTGCTTTTAGTCCGGACTCAAACGGGTAGTAGTACTCACGGACAGTTTCCCAATAGGATGAGAATGCATTCAACGAATCCATGTCGAATTCATGGTGGCGTTTGTGATCCCTCAGGATTTCCACCATGCTGTTGAAGTTGGGTTGCGATGTGAGACCCGACATGCCGCCGAGTGCTACGTCCACCACATCCACACCGGCTTCCACCGCCTTGAGGTAGGTTGCGGGTTGGATGGAAGAAGTGTCGTGCGTGTGCAGGTGAATCGGAAGTTTTACGGTTGCCTTCAATCCTTTGATCAGTTCGGTGGCCGCATAAGGCTTCAGCAGGCCGGCCATGTCTTTGATTGCGATGATATGGGCGCCGGCATCCTCCATTTGCTTGGCCAGCTTCAGGTAGTAATCCAGGTTGTATTTGCTGCGCTTCGGATCGAGGATATCGCCTGTATAGCACATGGCGGTTTCAGCCAGGCCGCCGGTACGTTTCCTTACATACTTGATGCAGGGCTCGATGTTCTTCATCCAGTTGAGGGAATCGAAAATGCGGAATACGTCGATGCCCGTTTCCCATGACTTCTCCACGAAAGCCTCGATGAGGTTGTCCGGGTAGGCGGTGTAGCCTACGCCGTTCGAGCCCCTGATCAGCATTTGCAGCAGGATATTGGGTACCGCCTCACGGATCTCCGCCAGTCGCCTCCACGGGTTTTCATTCAGGAAGCGCAGGCACACGTCGAAGGTGGCGCCGCCCCATACTTCCATGGAGAAAGTTTGCGGATGATGCTTGGCGTAGCTTTCGGCGACCTTGATCATGTCGTAGGTGCGCATGCGCGTGGCAAGCAGCGACTGGTGTGCGTCGCGGAAAGTGGTATCGGTATAATGGATCTTTTTTTCCTTGGCCAGCCATTCCGAGAACTTATCGGGACCCAGTTTGGTGAGTATGTCTTTGGTGCCTTTCGGGTAGGGGGCGTAAGGATCGAAATCGGGCACAACCGGCTTTTCGAATTTCTTGGTCTTGTCCACGAACTTCACATCCGGGTTGCCGTTCACCACCACTTCGGCGAGGTAGTTGATGGCTTTGGTGGCGCGGTCCTGCCGCATGTTCAGGCGGAAGAGTTCCCTGTGGTCGGCGATGAAGTTTACCGTAGCTTTTCCTTCTTTGAACACCGGGTGTTGCAGGATGTTTTCAAGGAACTGCATGTTGGTTTTCACGCCGCGGATACGGAACTCCTTCAGTGCGCGGTCCATCTTGCGACAGGCGCCGTCGAGCGTGCGCGACAGGGCCGACACTTTCACCAGCATGGAGTCGAAGAACGGACTCACCTTTGCGCCTTGGTACACCGATCCCACGTCGAGGCGGATGCCGAAACCGGCAGCGCTGCGGTAGGTGACGATGGTGCCGTAATCGGGTTTGAAATCGTTGGCAGGATCTTCGGTGGTGATGCGGCACTGGATGGCATAGCCGGAAACCTTGATGGACTCCTGGCTTGGGATTTTGATCTGTTTGTCGGAGAGCTTGTACCCGCCGGCCACGAAGATCTGGGTTTTGATCAGGTCGATGCCGGTCACCATTTCGGTCACGGTATGTTCAACCTGGATGCGGGGGTTGACTTCGATGAAGAAGATGTTGTAGTCCTTGTCGACCAGGAATTCCACCGTACCCACGTTGTTGTATCCAACGGCGCGTGTGATGCCGGTGGCGTACTGGTACAGCTTCTCTTTCACGTCCTGGGGGATGCCGAAGGAAGGCGCCACCTCAATCACCTTCTGGTAGCGTCGCTGTACGGAGCAGTCGCGTTCGAACAGGTGTACCAGGTTGCCGTGGCGGTCGGCGGCGATCTGGATCTCGATGTGTTTGGGCTGATCAACGAACTTTTCAATGAAGACCGTGTCGTCGCCGAAGGCATTGCGTGCTTCGCGACGGGCTTCCTCAAAGCCTTTTTCCAGGTCTTCCTTCACACGGATCACGCGCATACCGCGACCACCGCCACCCGCTGCGGCTTTCAGCATCACCGGGTACCCGATTCTTTTGGCTTCATCCAGGGCGACCTTCAGCGAGGTCAGGTCTTTCTGGCTGCTCTGGATGATGGGGATGTTGTTCTGTTCGGCGATCAGTTTGGCGCTGATCTTGTCTCCCAGTTTTTCCATCACTTCCGGGTCGGGACCGATGAAGATGATGTTGTTTTCGCGGCACTTCCTGGCGAAAGTGGCGTTTTCGGAGAGAAACCCATAACCGGGGTGGATGGCATCCACCTTACACTTTTTCGCCACCCTGATGATCTCATCAATGTCCAGGTAGGGTTTCAGGGGCTCGTGATCGGGACCGATCTGGTAGGATTCATCCGCCTTGTACCGATGCTGGGAATACCGGTCCTCGAACGTATAAATCGCAACGGTTTTCAAACCGATCTCCACACAGGCACGGAATACACGGATGGCAATTTCGCCACGGTTGGCAACGAGCACTTTTTTGATCTCCATTAGGGGGCTTTGTTAGGGAGTGTTAGAGTTAAAGGGTTCTGTTTTTCAGTGAGTTATTAAAATTGGGAGAACAAAAAAACCCCGGAGGTTTACGTCCGGGGTTTGATGGTATTTCACGGGGAATGTTATTTTCTCTTTTCCTGGATCCGTGCCTTCTTTCCCGTCAGTTCGCGGAGATAATACAGGCGTTTCCTGCGTACCTTACCATGCTTCGTTACTTCCACCTTATCAATAAAAGGAGAAGCAATCGGGAAGATACGTTCAACACCCACGCCGCTTGACATTTTGCGAACGGTGAATGAGGCAAGCGGACCATGTCCTTTGCGTTGCATAACCACGCCCTGATACTGCTGGACGCGTTCTTTTCCGCCTTCGCGGATTTTATAATGCACGATCAATGTGTCGCCTGCCTGAAATTCCGGCAGTTCGGCTTTCGTATTGATCTGGTTTTCGATTTTATTCAACAGGTTCATGACAACATGATGTTTACGAGTGCGCAAAATTAACGCTTTTACTTGAATAAACAAGCACTATTTGAAGTCGATACGAATTTTTGTTTCTCAGCTGCGAGGGTTGATAGTGCGCCATTGATAAAATGCCCCGGCAAAACGGATAACTACGGTACAATCAGCTTGCTGTAGCTGGCGCCGTATCCGCCCCAGATACCCAGTCCGCCTTCCACATTGCTCATGATGCGTGTGGGCATGCCGAACGGATTGCCTTGGTTGTTCTGGTCGCTTTCCAGCGTTGTCCAGAAATCATAATGGGGCCGGTCGATGCTGCACCACTTCACCTCGATGGTGTCGCCGTGCCAGAAGTAGCTGTAGGTATCATTGTTAATGGTGTCGTTGCGGTCCTGGCCACGGGGCAGGGCGAACTCCACCGCCTGTCCTTCCAGGAAGCTGTCGTTGAACACCGATGCAAAGTAGCCCGGGTAAAACGGCTCGCTGTTGCGTTTGGTGAAGTACCGTGCGTAGTTGGCTTCACCGGGTACATCCTTGAAACGTACCTGCAGCACCACCAGGCTGTCGTTGTCCTTGTCGGGATGTGGCAGCCACCAGATCGAATCCAGCGGAACCGGGGTAGGGATGGTGGTGGAAGCCGTGAGCGTCTTTCCTTCGGCCTGAACGGTCAGGTCATACGTTTTGCCTACTTCACCTTTATATACGCCATAGAGGGATGGGGGTACGCTGTAGAAGCGGTAGTTGAAGTCGCCGATGGGAACTGAATATTCCTGTAGCTCGATGGTGGTGTCTCCATTGTCAAGCGTTACCTGGGCGCCCTGAACAAAGCTCTTCTGAAGTTTGGATACGTCGATGGTGGCGAACACCGGCAGGCTTTTGGTCAGCGAAACCACAGGAACGGAATCCTGTTCGATGTAGCCGTAAATCACGATGTCTTCATCGCCCTGCGGCAAATCCAGTGAAATGGTCTCATCACATGCAGTCAGGAACAACATGAAGCCACCGAGAATGATATGTATAAGGTTTCTTCTCATTAGAATTTGAAGTTCCATGATACGGATGGCAGGATAGGGAAGATGTATACTTTCTTGGCGGTTACTTTGAAATCGCCTTTTATTGGGTCGCCTTCATTGGCGATGTAATAGAAGAACGGATTCTTTCGGTTGTATACATTGTAAATGGAGAAGGCCCATTCGCTGCTGAATTTCTTTCCTTCCTTTTTCTTGCTGTGAAGGATGGCGCTAATGTCCATTCGGTGGTAAGGCTCCATGCGGAAGCCGTTTCTCGGTCCGTACTTCGTGGCCAGATCGGTTCCGACCAGGTAATACCTTTCGGGCATCGTGGTGGCCTGGCCGGTGCCATATACGAACACGCCTGAGAATGTCCATCGGTCATTCAGTTTGTAGGATCCCACCACGGACAGGTCATGGGTGCGATCGAACCGGGCGGGGAATTCATTTCCTTTATTGATGTGTTCAAAGGTGCGCGCGGTTTTGCTCAGGGTGTAACCGATCCATCCCTGTGCTTTTCCGGTGGCTTTTTTCAGGAACAGTTCCATTCCATAGGAGTAGCCATCGCCGTATGTGAACTCGTATTCAATGTCGCGGGTACTCACATCGCCGGTGTAGGATTCATTGAATTCGATCTGGTTGCGCAGGTTCTTGTAGTACAACTCCACGGAAGTCTCGAACATGTTGTCTTTGAAATTCCTGAAATATCCGCCTGAGTATTGTGTGCCTTTCTGCGGCTTCACCAGGATCGAGCTCGGCACCCATATATCCATAGGTAGGGTGGTGTAGGAGTTTGATACCAGGTGTACGAACTGGTTATTATAAGTGAATCCTGCTTTCAGCGAGGAGGTGCTGTTCAGTGCATAGCGCAGGCTCAGCCTGGGTTCGAGCCCCCAGAAGTCCGCCACTTTCTCGCCGCCTCTGAACCGGGTGGAGTCGATGGGGGTGTAGTTGTTGTCGAACTCGTATAGAGTGAACGGTCCTTTCTGGATGAAGTACGCACCGCGCAGACCGGCATTCACTTTCAGTTTGTCGGTCAGGCTGAAATCGTCCATCACGTACAGGGCGGTTTCATGCGAGTACTTTTTTACCACGTTTTCCGCATTGAATCCGCCATCGGTGTCTTCAATTTTGATGGTGCGCGGACTGAAGATATGGTAGGTGTAGTTGTAGCCGAACTTGATGTTATGGTTGATGTTGGGGTAGTAGAAGAAGTCGGTCTTCTGGTTCCAGTCTTTGATGCCGCTGGCAAAGGTAGTGGTGAAGTTATCGAACCCGGCATCGATCTTGAAATCGTAACTGTTGTAAATGCCCGACATGTTCATGAAGAGCTTGTCGTTGAAGAGGTGGTTCCAACGCAACGTGGTGGTGGCGTTACCCCAGTTGATGTTGGCTTTGAGGCGTCCGTCTTCCACGTTCACATCAAAGATATCCCGCCCGAAATAACCGCTCAGGTACACCCGGTCTTTCGGCGTGATCTTGTAATTGACTTTGGCATTCAGGTCGTAAAAGAAATAGGGTATGCCACCCAGTTCAGTATTCTTGAGGAAGGGTTTGGAAAGTACATCCACATATGTGCGACGTCCGCTGATGATGAAAGATGCGTCATTCTTTTTGATGGGACCCTCCAGTGTCATTCGGGAAGCGATCAGCCCGATTCCGCCTTCGCCGTGGTACGACTGGTTGTTACCGTCTTTCATGTTGATGTCAAGCACCGATGAAAGTCTGCCGCCGTAGTTGGCGGGCATGCCGCCTTTGATCAGCGTGGTGCTTTTGATGGCATCTGCGTTGAACACGGAGAAGAACCCGAGCAGGTGGCCTGCATTATACACGGTGGCCTCATCCAGCAGGATCAGGTTTTGGTCGGGGCCACCTCCGCGCACATAAAAACCGGTGCTGCCTTCGCCTGCTGATTGCACGCCCGGCAGGAGCTGAATGGTTTTTAAAACGTCCACTTCCCCGAAAACAACCGGTAACGTTTTGATTTCATCGGTTTGTAGTTCCACCTTACCCATCTCGGTGCTTTCCACATTTTTATCCTTGCGTTCAGCGGTGACTACCACTTCGTCGGTGGTGATGGAAAAAGGTTTGAGTTTAATATTGATCTTAAGGTCCTTGTTCAGAACGATCTTCTGGGAAATCTGCTCATAACCCATATAGGATGCCACCAGGTTATAGGTGCCGCTTTCCAGCGTGAGGGAGTAGAAGCCGTAAGTATTGGTGGCGGTCCCCTTCATTACCTCCTGAATATATACGCTGGCGCCGGGAAGATCTTCTCCGGAAACTTCATCCGTTACGTGACCGCTTACGGTGAATTTGACCTGCTTGCCTTGCGCCCACGCACCAGTTATGCCTGTGAACAGGATGCCGGTAATGATCAGGGTCAGGATTTGAAGCTTTCTACACATGGCTGCAAAGGTAACATGTGGCGGCAGAATTTGTTCGGGATTAACAAAAATTAAGGATAAAAGAGGAAGGACGAATTACGAACGACGGATTACGAATGATGAATGGGAAGAACTTCCTCCGGTCGTGTCAGTGCGCTGCGCGATCAATAGCTCCCTCCGGTCGCGTAAATAAGCTACGCTGTCAATAACTCTCTGCGGTCGTGTCAATGAGTTTAGCTGTCAATAGCTCCCTCCGGTCGCGTCAATGGTTCCGGTCTATATTGACTATTGACCAGTGACCATTCATCCTCATCAAAACGAATACGTCTGGTGAGGTTCGGGAATGTGCACGTGCGGAAAGCCGTGCTTCTTGAGCGTATTCTTCCAATGCTGCATGGCCTCCGGATTGCCGTGAACCAGGAACAGATCGTGAACACGTTGGGCATCCTGGCACGAAAGGTATCTCAGCATTTCTTCATAGTCGGCATGTGCGCTCAGGGAATCGATAATCCTGACTTCCGCGCGTACCTCGTATTCTTCTCCGAAAATGGTCACCTCCCGGTCGCCGGCCCTGAGTCGTCCCGCCAGAGACGTGGGCTCGGCATACCCTACAAGCAGGATGGTATTGGCAGGGTCGCCGATGTTGTTTCGGATGTGGTGTTTCACCCGGCCGGCTTCGGCCATGCCTGATGCGGATATGATGACGCAGGGTTCCTTCAGGGCATTAAGGGCCTTGGAGTCGTCGATATTACGGATGTATTTCACCTTGTCGTATCCGAACGGGTCGGGTCGGCTTTCCACAAAATCCTTCACGCGATCGTTGAGGCAGTCGAGATGTTTCCGCATGATCTGGGTGGCATCGAGCGAGAGCGGACTGTCAATGAACACCTTGATGTTGGGAAGCAGACCATGCAAATCAAGTTTGTTCAATGTATACACGATCTCCTGGGTGCGGCCCAGGCTGAACGCGGGTATGATGAGTTTGCCCTTTTTGGTACCACACGTTTCCAGTACCGCGTTCAGGATGTCCTGGCCGGCATGTGCCAATTTTCCATGCAGGCGGTCGCCATAAGTGGATTCACAGATGATGATGTCGGCTTGCTCGAATGGACTGGGATCTTTCAACAATGCCGTTTCATACCGTCCGATATC
Organism: Flavobacteriales bacterium; assembly: GCA_020635855.1. Taxonomy (NCBI): domain Bacteria; kingdom Pseudomonadati; phylum Bacteroidota; class Flavobacteriia; order Flavobacteriales; species Flavobacteriales bacterium. The sequence continues at coordinate 848,228 of JACJYZ010000003.1, forward strand.
GCCGGTAAATGTGAGATGGGTGGTACGTCCGGTCTCGTGGAAGGTAATGGAAATGGCGGCACTGCCAAGGATGTGTCCGTTATCGGTCAGCGTAAAGGTTGTATGTCGGTCGATGGGGGTAGGGGTGTTGTACGGAACCGTCCTGAAATGGGGGAGGCACCGCTTCACATCATCCGACGTATATAATATATCAATCTCCGCCTTGCCCTGCCGTTTCTTTCGTTTGTTAACGAACTTCACGTCGGCTTCCTGGATGAAAGCGCTGTCTTCCAGCATCACTTCACACAGGTCGTAAGTGGCGGGCGAGCAAAAGACCTGGCCCCTGAATCCATCCTTAACCAGCCGGGGAATCAGGCCGCTGTGATCAATGTGCGCGTGGGAAAGCAGCACCACGTCTATGGTTTCCGGGTTAAACCCCCATTCGCGGTTCAGCCGGTGGGTTTCGATGCCCATGCCCTGGTACATGCCGCAATCCAGTAAAATGCGTTTGCCGTGCTCGGTCGTGATCAGGTGCTTGCTGCCTGTCACCGTTTGCGTGGCGCCGTGAAATGTGATCTCCATGTGGTGACGAAGTTAATAAACAACCAAATAAAACGACTGTTAATCAGGCATAAAGACAGAAGGTGATGAAACCTTCGGAAACTTTAATCACTTTTTTTACCTTTGCCGCTGGTTGACGCTTTCTAATAGATTTTTTTTTGGCAGTGATGCATGCAGTTGATCACTGTCTCAACGACTTTTTTTAAAACAAAAACCCTTCATTATGAGGAAACTATTCTCCTTGGGGATTGGACTGCTTCTTTTTGTGCCCTTTGCCAAAGCGCAGGTAAAGGCAGATTTCTCAGCCCAGCCCCTTAACACGTGCAACGGATTCGTGCAGTTTGCAGATTCCAGTACAGGTGGTGTTGTGCAATGGACATGGGATTTCGGCGACGGAAGTCCACTTTCCAATGACCAAAACCCAGCGCATAACTATGCAGCCAACGGTAGCTATTCGGTGAGCCTGGTGGTGTTCGGTATCGGTGGTGAAGACACCCTGACCCGATCCAATTACATCACCGTTAACCGTCCGGCACCGCCGATGACTACAAACGATACGGCCATGTGCGGCGGTAATACCGGCGTCATGCTTACAGCTACCGGCCACAACGGCGGCAAGCTGGTATGGTTTGATCAGTTGTATGGCGGCAACAACCTCGGAACCGGTGATACGCTGAAGACCTCCATCAGCAAAACCACTTCCTTCTTTGTTGAAGAAGTTGAAATGCAGGCCCCGCAGCATGTGGGTGCTCCCGCCGATACCATCGGTTCAGGAGGCAACCACACCGAACTGAACTTCGGTCTGTTGTTCGATGCCTACTCTGCATTCATGCTGAGATCGGTGACCGTATATGCCAATGGCGACGGCGACCGCATCATTCAATTGCGTGACGGCCCCGGCGGTACAGTGCTTGCTTCACGTAACGTGAGCCTGGTAGATGGTGAAAACCGCGTGCAGCTTGATATCATGGTGAAACCGGGTACGGACTACTTCCTTCAGGTAGGTGGTGTTCCCAACCTGTTCCGCAACAGCAGCGGTGCCAACTACCCCTATACCCTGAACAACGTTCTTTCCATCACCCGTTCCAATGCGGGTGGAGCTTCCAACTACAATTACTACTATTATTTCTATGATTGGGAAGTGGAAGCCATCGGTTGCATCAGCGAACGCGGTGAGGCCATTGCCTACCTTGCAGGTCCTCCTGCACCCGATACGTTTGATGACACCGTTTGCGCCGGCGGCGGAATGGTTCATCTGAAGGCAAAAGCCAACAACGGCGGTGACCTCAACTGGTACGATGCGCCTACCGGTGGCAACCTGGTTGATACAGGCATGACCCACACGGAGAACATCACCTCGGATGTCACCTATTATGTTTCTGAACTGATCCGCTCTGCAGCAGTGAAAGTCGGACCGGTGGACAATACCTTCGGAAACGGAAGCAACTACAATACAAACAGCAACCTGGGACTGATCTTCGACGTGATGGCGCCCATGACCATTCGCTCGGTAAAGGTGTATGCGAATGGTACCGGAAACCGCACCATCAATGTATACGATGGTCCCGGTGGTACCCTGCTGAAAAGCAAAACCGTGATGGTGCAGAACGGCCAAAGCCGCATCCAACTCGACTTCAAGTTGGATCCGGGTACAGACTATTACATCACCACCCTTTCTCCCCAGAACCTGTTCAGAAACAGTTCAAATCCATCTTATCCATACGAGATCCAGGACCTGGTATCGATCAAAGGGTCGAATGCCAGCCAGCCGATGGATTACTACTATTTCTTCTATGATTGGGAAGTGGAACCCGCTGCATGCGAAAGCGAACGTGTACCCGTACATGGCATCGTGCGCAAAGGAAACCCGCTGACCCTGGCTTCCAACTTTGTTTCTCCCAAATGCTACGGCGGTAACGACGGTTCAATTGATCTGACCGTTTCCGGCGGAAGCGCCCCATATGCATTCATCTGGAGCAACGGTCAAACCACCGAAGATGCCTCGGGCCTCACAGGTGGTAAATACACCGTTACGGTAACAGATGCCAACGGCTGTTTTGATACCCTTTCAACAGTGGTGACCCAGCCTGCCGAAATCAAGATCTCCGCGATCGTGATTGATGCGACTTGTTCCAACAACGATGGACTGATTGATGTTTCGGTTTCCGGTGGCACACCCGCATACACCTATTTGTGGAGCAACGGTGCCACCACCCAGGATGCCGGTTCTCTCGGTGCAGGATCTTATTTCCTGACCGTTACCGATAGCCGCGGTTGTACCAATGTATACCAGGGTGTGGTCACCAACCAGAACGGTCCCAAACTTGCAAGCCAGGTGACGAAGCCTTCCTGCTTCGGCAACAATGACGGTAGCATCGACCTGATGGTAACCGGCGGAACACCCGGCTATACCTATACATGGAATACCGGTGCCACCACCCAGGACATCAGTGGCCTCGCTTCCGGCTCTTACACGGTAACCGTTACCGACTCGGCCAATTGTGTCGGTCTTGCCCTGATCAAGGTGGAAGATCCGCAACCGTTGGATCTGAAGATCGACGCCATGGAAGCATCCTGCTCAGGTTCTTCCGACGGCCAGTTGATGGTTTCGGTAATTGGCGGAACCCCGGGATACAGTTATGAGTGGAGCAATGGTGATACCACTGCGACCACAGACGGATTGACACCCGGTTCTTACACAGTGACAGTCACCGATGCAAATGGTTGTTCTGAATCAGCAGTTGGTGTGGTAAACACACCTGCTCCGATCCATACCACCATGTCTTCTACCGATGAGTCTTGCCAACCGGCACATGACGGTACGGCCAAGGTGGTTATTTCCGGTGGCATTCCTCCCTTCATGTTCCAGTGGGATGACGCAGGCAGCCAAACCACGCCTGAGGCAACCGGACTGGAAGCTGGCATGTACCATGTGGAAGTGACCGACAGCAACGGATGTAAAGTGGTTGATTCGGTTGAAGTGGCTCAGCCCGGCGTAACCCTGGCGACCAGCGGTACCAATACCACCTGTAACGGTGGCATGGACGGCAGCATCGACCTGACGGTTGTGGGTGGAGCAGCACCTTACTCTTATGAATGGAGCAATGGTGATTCCATCCAGGATCCGACCGGACTCCCAGCCGGAACTTACTCGGTAACTGTAACCGATATGAATGGTTGCAGCGCCACTGCAAGCGAAACCATCAGCGAACCCACCGCACTTGTGATCAGCAGCTCGGTATCCAATCCTACCTGCGGTAACAACGACGGATTGATTGATATCTCCGTAACCGGTGGTTCTCCTACCTATACTTATCTGTGGAGCAACGGCAATACCACACAGGATGCCGGTAACATCGGTGCAGGTGCCTATACGGTAACCGTAACCGATAGCAAAGGTTGCTCTACCGTACATAAGGAAACCCTGAGCAACCAGGGCGGTCCGGCTCCGCTGACGCCCAGCTCAACCATGGTTACCTGCCATGGTGGCAACGATGGTACTGCTACAGTATCTACCAGCTCCGGCACACCTCCTTACACGTTTTTGTGGGAAGACGGTCAGACAGCTGCAACTGCAACAGGATTGTTCGCAGGCGATGTACATGTAACCGTTACCGATAACGCCGGTTGTGTGGCCTTCGGTACGGTAACTGTAAACCAACCCGATTCGATTCAGCTTGCCGCCAATATTACCAGCGCTTCATGTGCCGGTGAAAATGACGGTGCCATCGATCTGTTGGTTTCCGGTGGAATCCCCGGACATTCGTTCATGTGGAATGACAGCACCACCACTGAAGATCGCAGCGGACTTACGGCCGGTGTTTACACCGTTACCGTAACCGATGCATTGGGTTGCTTTACCGTTGATTCGTTCGAAGTGGGTGAACCCACTGCAATTGCGCTGAACATCAACAAACAGGATGCTTCCTGCACAGCAACATCGGACGGTGCCGCCAGCGTGACACCAACCGGTGGAGTTGAGCCTTATTCCTACCACTGGAGCACAAACTCAACGGATTCACTGGTGACCGGCCTCGCAGCCGGAACTTACTCGGTGACTGTAACAGATGGCAACGGTTGTACCTCTACAGCGAACGTGACCATTCAGTCGCCCAACATCATTCTGGCAACCAACGTATCTCCGGTCAGCTGCAACGGCGGCACCGACGGATACATCGACCTGACGGTTGCCGGTGGTGTAGGTCCCTATACCTATGATTGGAGCAACGGTGATACCACCGAGGATATTTATAACCTGCCCGCCGGCACGTATACCATTACGCTGACCGACGCTAACGGCTGTGAGAAAACAACCTCGGAAACCATCATCGAACCGACCCTGCTGCAGATATCTGCCGTAGTTACCGAGCCAAGCTGTGGTAACAACGACGGTCTGATCAATATCACCGTAACAGGCGGAAGCCCTTCTTATACCCATAAATGGAGCACCGGTGCTACCAGCCAGGATGCAGGTAACATTGGTGTGGGTAACTACACGGTAACCGTGACCGATGCCAATGGCTGTACCCTCACCCATAACGAGGATGTAAGCAACAGCAGCGGTCCGGGTAACCTGACCGTTACATCCAAGAGTGCAACCTGTCATGGCGACAGCGACGGTATGCTGAGCGTATCTGCTGCCGGCGGTGTACCTCCGCTGACCTACATGTGGAATACCGGCGCCACCACCGATACCATCACCGGTGCTGCCGGCGACTACATGGTGGTTGTGACCGACAGCAATGGTTGTCAGTCCATTGCTTCTGCCAAGATCATGCAACCGGATCTTCTGGTTCCGACGCTTGATGTAACCCAGATCACATGCAATGGCGCGGGTGACGGTAAGATCGTGGTAACCACCAATGGTGGAACATCACCCTATACCTATCTGTGGAATAACGGTGCCACAACAAAAGACCTGAATGGTCTTTCCGTGGGCATGTACGCTGTAACTGTAACGGATGCCAACGGCTGTATGTCTGCGGATTCTGCCGCTGTCATTGCTCCGGTGGCTATCTCGCTCACCACCACCGTGCATCACGCCAGCTGCAATGGCAACAGCGATGGCAGCATCACCGTGAATGTAAACGGAGGTACTGCTCCCTACACGTATCTGTGGGATGATGCTTCCAATCAGACTACTGCCACTGCCACCGGTTTGGGTGCGGGTACATACCATGTGACCGTAACGGATCAGGGTGGTTGCTTCAAAGTGACACAGGCGGTCGTGAACCAACCGAACATCACCGTTGCACTGAGCTCAGTGCCAGCTGCATGTCATGGTTCTTCCGACGGTTCTGTTGATCTGATCGTGGTAGGCGGTACCGCACCTTATGCCTTCAACTGGAGCAACGGTACTACTACCGAAGACCTGAACGGTGTGCCTGCAGGTACTTACTATGTAACCGTTACCGATGCAAACGGCTGCTCCGAAACCGGCAGCGAAACCGTTACCGAACCCACAGCGATTACCATCACGGGTAACGTGAGCAATTCCAGCTGCGGAAGCTCGAACGGTTTGATCGATGTGTCGGTAAGCGGCGGTTCTCCGGGTTATACCTACCTGTGGAGCAACGGTGCTACCAGTCAGGATGTGGGATCACTCTCAGCCGGACTGTACACGGTAACCGTTACCGATGCTTCCGGTTGCACGGAAACATTGACCAAGGGTGTAAGCGATCAGGGCGGACCGTTCCTGGCGACTGCGCCCATCGATGTGACCTGTCCGGGCTCTGCCGACGGAGGCATTGACCTGACCGTTGGCGGTGGTGCTGCACCTTACTCTTTCATGTGGAGCAATGGCGCCACTACGGAAGACCTTACCGGTCTGACTGCCGGTTCGTATGGTGTGACCGTAACCGATAACAACGGTTGCAAATCCACAGAGAATGTGCAGGTGAAATCACCCAAACCGGTGAAACTGAACATGAGCGCAGTGAACGAAAGTTGCTACAATTGCGCAGACGGTTCAGCCACGGTGGGTGCATCCGGAGGTACGCAGCCTTATACGTACCAATGGAACGATGCCAATTCACAAACCACAGCTACCGCCACAGGCCTGGTGAGCGGCACATATTACGTGACCGTAACCGATGCCAATGGTTGTACGGGAATGGATTCTGTGATGGTAGACTTCACTGTGGGTGTTCATACACTGGTTGTAGATCACACCGTGAACCTCTATCCGAACCCGACCCGCGATGTGGTATACATGAGCGGAGAAGGTCTGAAGGATATGTTGTCAGTACAGATCTTCGATATGGCAGGCCGCATGATTGATGCGCCTGTATCAGAAGACCATGTAATGAGTCTTGCCAACTACCAGAGCGGAATTTACCTGGTGAAGGTCAACTTCGGTGACCAGAGCTACAAAACATTCCGCATCTACAAACATTAAGGTTTTATCACCTTTCATACGAAGCCGGCCATCCCGAACAGGATGGCCGGCTTTTTTTGTACATTTCCTGAACGCAACAATGAACCGGTCATGATTGAAATCAAAGGCATGCCTCCGAACATGAATGCCGCTACCCTCCGCCGTGAACTGGATCGTGGCGCCCGATTTGTGCAGTACCAGTACTGTGTTTCCATTATCCTCATGACCTTCAAGAGAGGCACTGATCTGTATTATATTCCACCTGGGGAGTCGGCTGTGGTAAAAGGCTTGCCATGGACATTTCTCTCCCTTGTACTGGGGTGGTGGGGGATTCCCTGGGGGCCAATCTATACGATCGGATCACTGGCCAGCAACCTGACCGGAGGAAAAGACCTGACCAATGACATAGGCGCTCACCTGATATCCACTGCCGCTGAAGAACAGGCACTGACAACAATTGACGCAACCGGCACCGCTCAATAGCAATTGGTGCAGCAAACGGTCAGGCCCATCGTCTTTCCCCAAATTTATCTTTCTTTGTTCCCCCCGGTGTGAACAAACCCCAATGAACCATGAAAGATTTTCGATTGTACCTGTTTTGTGTCCTGTCCTTGTTTGCGCAAACCGGATGGGGGCAGGATGTTTCATCCTCCAGAATCCTTCAGGATCTGCAGCGATTAAATACGGTGGGATCTGTGTTGTATGTTGCCGCCCATCCCGACGATGAGAACACCCGCCTGATCGCTTACCTTGTGGGCGATATGCACCTGCGTACCGGGTACCTGAGCATGACCCGGGGAGATGGTGGCCAGAACCTGATAGGCACCGAAAAGGGTGATTACATGGGATTGCTCCGCACCCAGGAATTGCTCGAGGCACGCAGGATTGATGGGGGAGAACAGATGTTCACCCGGGCAGTGGATTTCGGATATTCCAAGTCGAGTTCGGAAACCCTGGAGAAGTGGGACAAGCAGGCGATCCTTTCGGATGTGGTGTATGCGATCCGAAAGTTCCGGCCCGATGTGATCATCACACGTTTTCCTACACCGGATAGCAACTATGGCGGCCATGGTCACCATTCATCATCCGCCTTGCTTGCCAGGGAAGCGTTCGACCTGGCTGCAGACCCGAAAGCTTTTCCGGAACAATTGAAATACGTTCAGACCTGGCAAGCCAAGCGACTCTTGTTCAATGCCAGTTCCTGGTGGAATGAGGACATCGAAAAACAGGCAAAAGACAATCCGGCGTTCGTGACCGTAGACATCGGTGCATACAACCCTTTGCTCGGGATGAGTTACAATGAAATTGCCGCGCTCAGCCGCTCCATGCATAAAAGCCAGGGTTTCGGTGCTGCCCGTGTTCGTGGAAGCCAAACCGAATACCTGCAACATACGGCGGGTGATATGGCCAAAGGATCATTGATGGATGGGATCGACACAAGGTGGTCCCGGATGGAGAACGGAAAAGCCATTGGTGAGATACTGGATCGTGCCATTCGGAATTTCAATCCGCAGGATCCATCTGTGATCCTCCCCGACCTGGTTGCTGCCTACAAGTTGATTGATAAAGTGAAGGATGCCTATTGGCGTTCCTATAAGCTGGCACAGGCACGTGATCTGATTCTGGCTTGTGCCGGAGTGTATGCCGATGCCGCTTCAGACAACTATGCCGTGGCGGGTGGAGAAGGTGTGAACGTGAAGGTGTCGGTGATTGCGCGTACCGGTGTGCCGGTGAAATGGCAGCGTCTTTCCATGGCTGCCAATGACACCACGCTGGGTGTTGACCTGGCCTTCAATGTGGCAAAGGATGTGAACGTGCGGGTGTTGATGCCCCAACGCGAACGCGATCAACCCTACTGGTTGCAAGGTGCGCATGATGATGGTACATTTCGTGTACCATCACAGGAATGGATCGGACTGCCGGAAAATCCTGCTACCCTCACGGCATCAATTGATCTGGTTGTCGGTGGTCTGCCGTTAACAGTCGATCGCCCGGTGGTATACAGTTGGACGGATCGTGTGGATGGAGAACGTATTAGACCCTTGCTTGTGGCACCACAGCTCACCGGGAACTTTTCGAATACCTCTTTTGTTACACCGGTCGGGAAGCAGGTGGATGTGACCCTCAACCTGCGTTCATGGGACCAGCAGGTGGTGGATGGTACGGTAACACTTACGCTGCCCGAAGGCTGGACATCCGAACCGGCATCTTATCCTGTTCGCCTCGATAAGTACGGGGCGGAATCCCTTGTGCGATTCCGGCTTACACCTCCGGCTGTATCTTCTGTGGGCCGGATCCAGGCTATGTGGAGTTCGCACAAAGACCGACTCTTACACAACCTGTACGCGGCGGATGAAGTGAACTATACCCACATTCGACCCCAGCTCGTGTTTCCGCTCAGCCAGGTAACAGCAACAGCGGTGCAGTTGAATACAAAGCCATTGCGCATAGGCTATATCATGGGACCGGGCGATGATGTACCCGCTACCCTTACCCAATTGGGATATAAGGTGGAGATGTTGGATGAGCATGCGGTTGGCAACAACGACCTGTCAAAATACGATGTGATTGTAACAGGCGTAAGGGCCTTCAATACCGAAACATGGCTGGCAGGCAAGAAAAAGATGCTGATGAAATATGTGGAAAACGGCGGCCGGATGGTTGTGCAGTACAACACCAACGGTGGTATCGGCGACAACGACCTGGGACCTTACCCGCTTCACCTTTCACGTGATCGCGTGACCGTGGAAGAAGCTCCTGCGCATATCATCGAACCCCGCAACCCGATTCTTGACCGACCCAACAAAATAGCAGATACGGACTTCAACGGATGGGTGCAGGAACGCGGTTTGTATTTCGCCGATCAATGGGATGCACAATACAAACCTGTGGTGGGATGGCACGATCCGGATGAGGAAGAGAAAACCGGTGCCCTCCTCGTTGCCAAGTATGGCAAGGGGACGTTTATCTATACGGGTATATCTTTTTTCCGCCAGCTGCCCGCTGGTGTGCCTGGTGCCATTCGCTTGTTTGTGAACCTGCTTTCCAATGAAGAAGGAAAAAAATAACGTAGAGATTGAACAGGTGTCATCCGAGGCGAACTGGCGTTTGCGCTATGCCGCCGTATTGGCTTTTGAAGTGGTTCTGATCATTTTGTTTTATCTGATAACCCGCATGTACCAATGAGCATTTGGGACTGGGCAGTGATGCTCGCCACGTTGCTCTTTATTGTTATATACGGCACGTGGAAAACACGGGGAAGTCGCAACCTGTCCGACTACATTCGTGGCGGTAAAGACAAGGGGTGGGGCATTGCCCTGTCGGTGATGGCTACCCAGGCCAGTGCCATCACATTCTTGTCAACACCCGGTAAGGCCTATACGGATGGCATGGGCTTCGTGCAGTTTTATTTTGGTTTGCCGTTGGCCATGGTGGTGATATCTGCCGTGTTCATTCCTCTTTATTACAAGTTAAAGGTCTACACCGCCTACGAATTCCTGGAAGGCAGGTTTGATGTGCGTACCCGCCTGCTGACGGCAGGGTTGTTTCTGGTACAGCGCGGACTGGCGGCAGGCATTACCATTTATGCTCCGGCCATCATCCTGAGTCAGATCCTGCATTGGGATCTCAATATCACCATCCTTTTCATCGGTGTGCTGGTGATCATCTATACCGTATCCGGCGGAACGTCGGCGGTGAGTCAGACACACAAACAACAAATGGCGGTGATCTTTGCCGGTATGTTGATTGCGTTCGTTCTGTTGGTGCAGTACCTGGGTGAATATTTGTCGTTCCCCACCGCTTTATCCCTCGCCGGAAAGCTGGGTAAAATGGAGGTAATCAACCTCGATCTCGATCCGGACAACCGATATACATTGTGGTCGGGATTGCTGGGGGGATTTTTCCTGCAGTTGAGTTATTTCGGTACCGATCAGTCGCAGGTGCAACGTTACCTTTCGGGGAGGTCGGTAACCGAAAGCCGGTTAGGCCTTATGTTCAATGCCATCCTCAAGATCCCCATGCAGTTTTTTATTTTGCTGATCGGCGTGTTGGTGTTCGTTTGCTACCAATTGCATGAACCACCCCTTCATTTCAACAAGCAGAATGAGGAGGCGGTATTGGAAAGCGCATCGGCGGCACCTTACAGGGAATTGCAGGCCGACTTCTCCGAACTTCATGAAGACAAGAAAACGGACGTGCTCAACCTCGTGCTGCAACTGGAAGAAGGCCGTGAACATCCGAATGTGGATCGGGTGCAACAAGACCTGGCGCAGGAAGAAGTGCTGCGTGCGCGTGCGGATTCGTTGATTCTGTCCGTGAACCCCACTGCTGAAGTGCGCGACAACGACTACATATTCATCACCTGGGTGCTGTCTTTTCTTCCGGTAGGCCTGGTAGGCTTGCTGCTGGCGGTGATCTTCTCTGCTGCCATGTCAAGCACTTCCGCCGAGCTGAATGCATTGGGATCCACAGGAACGGTAGACGTGTACAAGCGTAAGATCAGAAGAGATGCGGATGACGGCCACTACCTGAAGGCCTCGCGTTGGATCACTTTTCTGTTCGGTGTGTTGTCGATTATATTTGCCATACTGGCCTCCCTGTTCGATAACCTGATAGAAGCCGTGAACATCCTTGGATCTTTGTTTTACGGAAGCATCCTGGGTATTTTCCTGGTGGCATTTTTCTTCAAAGGGGTGGGGGGGCGCGCGGTGTTTCCTGCGGCATTGATCTCCCAAGGTCTGATCCTTGTACTGTTTTACCTGAACCGAACGGGGCAAATGGAGATCGCCTATTTGTGGTACAACCTCATTGCACCTGCGCTGGTGATCGGAATTTCGTTGTTGTTGGAAAGAGGGATGAAAATAATTAGGAATTAGGAATTAGGAATTAGGAATGGACGGGATGGTAACGGATACTGATTTCAGTTGGGTATTCTTGTGGTATCCACATCCGGGTAATACGTGTTACACCTAAAGTCTAACATAGGGCATCTGTCACCCGGGGCGCACCAATCCCCGCCCCAATTCAAGTTAGCAATACGATTCATGCGGAAGGAGCGAACATCGTGTTTGATCTTACCCATGTATGAATAGGCATTCTTTCTTCCCACATCCCGCGTCTAATATCTATCGTCTCAACATCCATCTCCCTTTGGCACACCCCTTGCATCCTGTTTTTTGGAATACAGGCTCCGATATGTAAATTAGCCCGTCGTTCAACCAAATCAAGCGTCTATGAAACGTGTAAGCGTAGTGTGTGTATGTGCATTGTTGTGGCTGCCGGTGCTGTCGTCCCGGGCCAATCCCATTCGGGATACGGAAGGGGCACCCAACCGGAACCAGGTCATGGAGATAGATTTCTGTGAAAATTTCAAACAAATTATCGAAGCAGCCAAAGCGGGATTCAATGCGGTGCGGGGGGAGCAAACGACCAAGAAGATCTCCGGCGCTGACCGCCCGTACCAGTTTTGCACCGTGGAGTTGTCCGCCACATACAAGGGCTACATCGGTATGAGCGAAACCCATCCGTCGTATGAAGTGTTCTTTGAAACGGAAACGCTGCCGAAGATCACCGACAAGCTGAAGAAATCCTATGAAGAGGTAGTCGCAAACATCAAAGCGTGTTTGCCGGAAACAGAATGGACCATTGTGGAAAAGGATGCGTCCAATGACATTTACCTGGAAGGAACCGATTTCAAAAAGCTCCAGGTGATGCAGAAGGAAGTGGATGAGAACGGGAACCGCATCGTGATGGAGGTGAACATGTACCGCCACGGCACTGAGAACAAACGGGTGGTGGAGTTGAAGATTGAGGGGATTGGGGTGCCAAAAGGAGAATAGATTTTTGTAAGTTTTTTTTGCTGATGGACCTCCCGGTTAACCGGGAGATCCGTGTTTTGAGGGGTTTCCTGCCGGGGAATTCCGATGTTCCCGCTTTGTCCTATATTGCGCAAAAATCCAAGGTCATGGCAGACGAAAAATACCACGCACCCCCTGAGGTACAAATAGAGATCGAAAAGCAAAAAACCAAGCGGTTTACCAGCATGCTGATCTTTTTCGGCATTCTGGCGGTGGTATCCTTTGTTGTGATCTTCCAGATGGTGGGCCCCAAAGGAAAAGGCGGCAAAGGATCCTTCAACATCGACATTAAAAAAGGTACGTTCAGTTTTAATGTGGATCAACCGATTGTGGAGCAGGCCAAAACCGCTACCAAATCCGTGGAGGCACCATCGGGTGAACGGTTCGAGTATACCACCGGCAGCGTGACCCGTGACCAGATCCACGAGTTTGATGAAAGCGGGGTCCAATTTTTTCCGGACCGTTTCACAGGAAAGAACCTGGTGAATGAGGCGGCCGGTTTCGTGGTGTATGCCGACCATCCGAATGACTGGCACGTGACCTACAACCAGGCGGGCCTGGATGATCCGCTCACACCCATTAATACATTTATGTACAGCGACGGCAGCCACATGAATGTAACCAAAGAGTTCAATACGGGTGGGATGAACCTGGAACAATACGTGGAAGCATCCATTGATAATCTTTTTGCTGCGCAGTTGATCACCGAGGAACCTTATGTTTCCTACTCTGACGATTACAACACTGCATTCCTGACCTTTACCAACCAGTACACCAACGGTGTTTCATTCATGAAAATCATCAAGGGTGGCAACCAGTTCCTGGTGGCATCCGCCAATTACAATTTTTCCATCACCCCCAAACCGGTTCAGGAAGACCTGGTGAACATGGTGTCAGACATAACCCTGATAGAATAATACCGGTCAGTTAATCACATAAAAAAGCCGGCGTCCCAGAAGGAGCCGGCTTTTTGTTTGGAATATTCGTGCCTGCTTATTGCTTGAAGCTGATGATGATTGACGCACAACCACTGATCTTGGCTTCTTCCGCAGCTTTCTCTTCCGGTGTTTCTTTCTTGAGGCTGTCGGGAAGTGTGTCGTTTGGGTCAACAATGTTGCCACGCTCTTCCACTTCCTGGCCGGCAAAGTGAAATTTCAACTGGCAGGTGATGGTGGATTTGAATTCAAGGTCCCACACGCGTGCATTCTCAAACTGCTCGTTGTTGAACAATATGTTGCCTTTCGGGTCGGTGATGGAATACACGATGGGTGCATCGGCAAGGTCTGAACAGGTAACGATGCGGTACGTGGTGCCGCCGTAAAAGGTAACAGTGTATTCTGCCTGCAAACCGCCGGTCAGGAATTCACGGTACTGTTGTCCGTCGCTGATGTATTCCGGAGATGCGAATTCCTTGTAACAGGGAACCTCCAGGTCTTTGTATGATCTGCCGTCGTTGCACTGTGCCATGGAAGCTGTGGCGGTGAAGCCAACGAGGGAGAGGATAATAAAAATGCGTTTCATTGCAATGGATTTAAGTTGATAGTGGGATGCTCATCAGGAGATCAGCTTCCGGCGAAGGTCTTCCAGGTATGTGATGATGCGATCAAGGTTTTCTTGCTGGATCCCTTGCTGGTTCGTGCTGTTGATGACCGACTTTTTACCGCCGGCATCGTGGGTGCTTTCCACAAACGTGTAATTTGAATAGGCCTGGTTGAATTCCTGCAGGACGTATTGCAGGGTGTCAATGGCATTGGCGAATTCAGGCTGATCTTCCCTGGAGAAATTTCCGCCGGCCACATTGAGCAGGTTCTTCAGGGTGGCACCCTGGGATGCGATGCAGTCGAGCAACATGGCATCTTTCGTTTTCTGGTAGGCATTCAAAGCACAGTGCATGCTTTCGATCCAGGCACCGCAAGCGATCATGGCCGCTGCATCCGTGCGTTCACCTTTGTCCAGCAATTCGTCACACGATTTGTACGCGGTGGCAACGAGGTTCATCAAAGCTTCCTTATTACCTCCACCCTTGAGCGCACTCATCAGGTCTGATCCGAAGGCAGCGGACAAATCCAACTGTTCGGCCAGCTTACCGGCAGCGCCCATGTATTCCATGGCCGGTTGTGATTGGTTGAAGGCACTGGCATATCCCGCATCTGCACCGTAGATGCCCAGGTTGATGGCCTGCTGGAATACAGTGGTGTATTTGCTTGCATCTGCCGTGTTGGTCAGATTGGCCTTGTCAAACGCAACCCCTGATTTTTGGATCAGGTTGGTCATCTGGATGGCCGAAGGAATTACCACCAGTTTGTTATCCACTTTGAGCAGACCTGAGTTTTCCGTTACGGTCTTTTCTTCTTCCGGCATGGTTTCAACCGGCTTTGCGTCGTGACCGCAGGATGCCAGCATCGCTCCGCATGCCACAAGACCGTGCAAAATCAATAGTCGGTGCGAATATTTCATTTGTTTAGTTTTTAGATCGACGAAGGTACAAAAATATGAATAGCACCTGAAAGGAGTTTTGTACTGTGTTCTTCCATCTTTGCAGCGGGTGATTTTCTTTGGTTCCAAAGCCCATCTTGTGAGGTTTTGGGATCTCGGTGGAATGTATATTTTTGTGGACGATGTCACGGATTCTTCGCCATACCACACGATGTATTTTATGGATGTTACTTGCGCCATTGTCAATCGCATGGGCACAAGAGGAGGAAACCATTCCAATGTCGGAAGTCACCGATGCCGGTACGCAATATGCCGACGGTATACAGGTGTACGACCGGTTCAATGAACGAATCGGCGGTGACTCATTGAGGTATTGCAACGGAAGGTTGTGTGACGGGTGGGTGGAAGATTACCACAGTAACGGCAAGCTGAAGCACCGCGGGTATTATGCCCAGGGCAGGTTGATATCCGTTTATTTCAATTACTATGAGTCCGGACAGCTGGAAAGGGAATTCCACACCAAGGGGGATAATGCGTCTGAGATGACCAGCTATTATAGCGACGGACAGGTTCACTCAAAAATACGTTACAAAAATGGTGAACCCCTGGAATGGGAAGAGTACTATTCCAATGGAAAGCTGGAGTTTCAGGAAGTGAACCACCGGAGTTTCGAATACCACATCGTCAACAAGTTCTTTTATGAAAGCGGTTTGCCCCAATCTGAAATGGTGCTGGTTGACAAGAAAAAACTGATCTTCGACAAACGGGAATACTACTCCGATGGCAAAGTACAGTTGGAAGGGCAGGTGCGTTACAGCAAGGACGTATCGGATTATGTGAAAGTAGGAACATGGAAGGCGTTTGATGAGAAAGGGGCCATGGTCTCCGAAGATCAGTATGACAACGACGGAAGGTTGAAGTCAAAGCCTTGATGGCATAATCCCGTACAAATCCCATTCACATCCCGAGAAAAGTTTAAAGGGAGGGCACCCCGTTGTGTTCCGGAAATGATGCAGTCTTTTATTCCCAGATTAAAAAAGTTCGGCGCGCTTGTGCTACGTTCCGTACGTGGAGAGGCGCTTGATTTTACCCAAGGCAACATCAGCGCTTCCATACTTTTGCTGGCCATTCCCATGATTCTGGAAATGATGATGGAGTCCACTTTTGCTGTGGTCGATATCTATTTTGTGAGCCGCATCGGTGTGGATGCTGTAGCAACCGTCGGTCTGACAGAATCCATTCTCACCTTGGTTTATTCCCTGGCGTTCGGTTCCAGCATGGCTGTTACGGCCATGGTGGCCCGGCGGGTAGGAGAAAAGAACCTGGGCGATGCCTCCCGAACCGCCATGCAAGCGATATGGTTAAGCCTTGGGTTGGCCAGCGTAATCAGCGTGGCGGGTCTCTTTCTCGCGGAAAATATATTGTTGCTCATGGGGGCAGAACCGGGCATGGCCCATGCCAATGCAGGGTATACCAGATGGATGTTGGGAGGAAATTATGTGATCATGCTGATCTTTATGCACAACGCCATTTTCCGAGGCGCGGGCAACCCGTTCCTGGCGTGGTATGCGTTGGGCATCTCCAACGGACTTAACATCATCCTGGACCCGATGTTGATTTTCGGTTGGGGACCTTTTCCGCAGTTGGGACTTGAAGGCGCAGCCATCGCAACCAACATCGGTCGGGGAGTGGGGGTGCTCTTCCAGTTGTATTTCCTGTTCTTCGGGAACCGCCAGGTATGCCTGAAGAAATATGTATCGCTTGATTGGAAGATCATCAGGCGGATGGTGGTTCTGTCAACGGGCGGTACGGGACAATTCCTGATCGCATCCGCCAGTTGGGTGTTCCTGATGAAGATCATGGCCCATTTCGGTTCGGAGAACCTGGCGGGGTATGTGTTGGGTATCCGCGTGCTGGTATTCACCATTCTTCCCGCCTGGGGTTTGTCGAATGCAGCAGCCACCCTGGTAGGGCAAAACCTGGGTGCCGGTTTGCCGGATCGGGCAGAACAGGCGGTGTGGCGAACGGGATGGTTTAACATGGCTTTCATGGGGCTGGTGGCACTGGTTTATTACTTTTTGCCTGAACAGGTGTTGGGTTTGTTTGATGTGACTGGAGATGTGTTGGTGTCCGGTGTCAGAACACTGAAGCTGGTTAGCCTGGGCTACCTGTTTTTCGCCTGGGGGATGGTGTTTGCGCAGGCATTCAATGGGGCTGGTGACACACAAACTCCAACCTGGATGAATTTCATCGTGTTTTGGTTGTTGCAGATCCCTGTGGCCTACCTGACTTCCATTGTGATGGACCTTGGACCTGTGGCCGTGCTTGTATGCATTGCAGCAGCAGAAGGTGTGCTGGCCGCCATGAGTTGGGTGGTGTTCAGGAGGGGGAAATGGAAGCTGCGTCAGGTATGAACTTCAGGTTATATCAATTCTCCATGTTGGCCGGCTCTACATGCACCAGCACATCTGCGATTTCCGGGAAGTGATCCTGAAGGGTGTTTTTGAGGTTATGGGCGATGGTGTGCCCCTCGGTCACCGACAGGTTGCCATCCACTTCCATATGTAAATCCACATGAAAGGTCGTGCCGGTTTTGCGCACGAAGCATTTTTCGGTACCCGCTACGCCCGGAACGCCGGCAGCAACTTCACGAATGCGAAGCACCATTTCATCGTACATGTGTTCGTCGAGGATTTCACCCAGGGCCGGTCTGAAGATCAGGTAGGCATTGTAAACAATGAAAACCGACGCCAGCAACGCCGCCCAGTCATCGGCCGTTTCATATCCCTTGCCCATCCAAAGTGAGATGGAAATGCCGATAAAGGCCATCAAAGATGTGATGGCATCACTCCTGTGGTGCCAGGCCTCGGCATGCAGGGAGGTGCTGCCGGTTTCCTTGCTGCTTTTGGAAACCAGCCGAAAGAAGATCTCCTTGGCAACAATCACCGTTCCCAGTACGATGAGGGTGAATGGAGCAGGTATTTTGTGAGGGGTTTGGATATGCATGATGCTCTCATATGCGATTACCGTGGCCGAGATGACCAGGAAACCCACCACAACGAAAGTGAAAAGCGGTTCGGCCTTTCCGTGGCCATAAGGATGATTCTCATCCGCAGGCTTGGTGGCATACCGCAAGCCGATCAACACAAGGAGCGAAGCAAATACGTCGGTGGATGATTCGATGCCGTCTGCGATCAGCGCATACGAATGCCCGAGAAATCCGGCACTTCCCTTGATACCCGCCAGCAACAGGTTAATGAAAATACCAGCGATGGTAATCCGCAATGCCTTTTTCCTCGGATCAGACATGTTGTAAAGGTAAGTTATCGCATTGAAGTGAACCAGTGTCAGGCCGACTTCACAGTGGGCAACACTTTTTTGGTTTTTCGTCCCGACAAAAAATAGTAAACCGCCACAGCCGGGAACATGATCAGCGCCAGGATAAAGGTCCAGGTCACCCACGGTTTTTCATACCTGAATTCAACGGTGTGCTGTCCCTGTGGTACCAAAACACTTTGCATGCTGAAGCAGGTGGTCAGCCTGGGCGTTTCCTTTCCGTCTATATATGCATGCCAGCCCGGGTAATCGTTTTGCATGATGGTCAGAAACCGGGTATGTAATACGGTGATGGCGGCTGTTACGCCATTGGGTGAAAAATCGGTGATGTTGATTTTGTCTGCTGCGGAAGATTCGGCGGAAGACGGGATGGTAAACGGAAATCCCGATAACTGGTCGGATGCGATCACCAGTGTGCGGTTGTTGGGTACCGCCATCTCGCTCATCGATGTCATGTCACCGGCGATCTGGATGTCTTTGGATAAAAAGATCCACGGGTTTTGCCAGATGGAATCCCGGAAGGCACTGTTGTATAAGAGGTCGAAATTGTTCAGCACAAACGGATTGTATCCGTCGCCCGAAATGCGCTTGAAATACATGTTGGTGTTCCGCCAGAAAGGTGTGCCCGGAATGCCCTGGTCCTTTGTGTCGATCATCTTGATGTTTTCGGGCACAGGGAAGCCGGACGGATACGGTTCCAGCAGGCGTTCGGATTGGATCGGGGAAAACTCGCTCACCACGGTGTACGGGAGGTTCAGCTGAACCGCCATGACCATATCAACGGCTGTAAAGATTAGCATGTATACCGGAAGTAAACGTTTGTTCCTGCCATAGTATAACAACCCGAGGAGCGAGGCCAGCATCACCAGTTGTATCACGCCCTGGAAGACGACATGCTCTGCCTTGCCCGACTCAGCCGACATCCGGATGAGACCCGGGCCGGCGGTTGTAGGAGAGAGGTCGGTGGTTTGGTCCAGGAAGTAGAGCACGAGTCCGGTAAACGCCGTCCCCATCAGGATGATCAGTGCGGAGACGATCCGTGTGCGGCGTTTGGCCAGCACATAGTCGATAGAGAACCCGGCGGGGACCAGGAAAGCCACGAGTGCGAAAATCCTGAACAGTGAAGGGAACCGGAACATGTCCATAAACGGCACGAAGTCGTACAGCAGCTTGCGTACCGGAAGGGCATCTCCCCAGGCGGCCGCCAGACAAAAGGTTCCGAACAACATAAAGGTCCACTCCTTGCGGTTGATCCTGCGTATCATGGCCAGCAGGAAAAAGGCCAGGGGCAACAACCCCGAGTAGGCGTTGGCCATGGAAATATCGGTCCCGAAAAACTCCCCGTCTTTTACTGTTGCATACGGTGTGAAGAAGGAGATCATGGCGCGCGGCGAGAATGGACCGAACAAAGCGCGTTCTTCCGTTACACCGCTGCCACGGAGCATCAGCGGCATGGATTCTTTCACGGAAAGCAAAAATCCTACGGTTAATACCAGCACAACCGCCACTGCGATTGTTCCTCCCAGCAGCAGCTTCAGCCAGTTTTCGTGTTGTTTTTTCCTGTACCAGGAAACGCCCCTCACCGCTACCAGGGCCAGCAGGAAATAAAAGAGGATGAAAAGGAAACCGGGATATCCGCCGGTGATCATCATGGATAGGAAGAAGGCGAACTTAACCACATGCCGGATCCGGAAACTGTTGATGTATTGTAAAAATGCGGCGATGGTGAAGGGCAGCCATGCGGCACTCACGATCCATGTCATGTGCTGCGCGTTGGAAGTAAATACCCCGCCAAGTGCATATGCCATGGCAATGATCATCGAAGCAGTGGTGCTGTGGCCGACGGTAGACCCCAGAATCAGCATGCCTGAAGCAGCTATCATCAGGTGAAGAATGAACTCGATCTGTATGCCCTGGGTGGAATAGTGTGTAAGGAAGCCCATGATCCATGTCACCGGATACCAAACCCCGGCTTGCGGATCGGCATGGATGGGATAACCACCATGCTCATAAGGATTCCACATGGGGATGATACCGTTGTTAAGGTTCTCTGCAATAAAGCGCCTCCATGGGAAAAACTGATCCACCATGTCCCACTGCAGGATGTTGGTCATGGATATCACCTGCGCATAGGCGATGATCACCAATAACCATAAAATCACATGTTGTTGCCAGGGGCGTAATTGCATCGGACACAGCTTGGGTTGCCAAATATACTTTAATTAAGTCTCAAGTCGCAAGTCTCCCTCCTTCGCAAAAGCTACGGGCGGGCAAGCAAGTTGCCATCCTGCCTGTGTGGGCAATGTGCCATCTGTTGTCTATCCTCTAATGTCTCAGATCCTAGAATAGGTATAAACACCTAAAATGCTGATCCACTGCAACATTCATGTGGGTGCTTCGTACAATCGGGTAAGGGCATACGGAAGGTGAAAATTTGGATTGTCCTGTGTGAGCCGGGTTTGTGTAACAACAACCCGGTTTCTTTTTTGCCATCGGCCATTGCATTTTTCAAAACCGTTTGCTTACATTTGCGGCATG
Source organism: Flavobacteriales bacterium (assembly GCA_020635855.1). Taxonomy (NCBI): domain Bacteria; kingdom Pseudomonadati; phylum Bacteroidota; class Flavobacteriia; order Flavobacteriales; species Flavobacteriales bacterium. The sequence goes on from JACJYZ010000003.1 coordinate 869,312, forward strand.
ATCAATCGTAGCAAGAATCAAGCTTGGTGGTGGATGTTGACCTGAAGGTGAACAGCTACCGCTTTGATTTGTCCAATATACCAAAGGCCCGCTGTTCGAACAGCGGGCCTTTTTTTATGATAATTTTGCCGAGCTTATGAAAAAGTATTCCTTCCAGACCGTCCACCGCAAATTGCTGGCGGACACATTCACTCCGGTGGGCATGTACCTGCAACTGAGAGACAAGTTTCCCAACAGCCTCTTGCTGGAGAGTTCCGATTACCATGGCAATGAGAATTCGTTCTCTTATATCTGCTGTGATCCGGTGGCTGCCTTCAGGGTAGAAGGTGAGACCTTGTTTGAGAAATTCCCCGATGGAACGGAAAACAAAACCGCCATCACCGAAGGCACCGATGTGGTGGATGCCCTGGGAAAGTTCGCCGCTTCCTTTGTCTCCGACTCAGGCCCCAAAGGCATCATCAATAACGGACTCTTCGGGTACATGTGCTACGATGCCGTGCGCTACTACGAAGACATTCGCCTTGAAAACAAAGTAGCTGAAGGAAAGCAGATCCCCGATCTTTATTACAAGGTGTTCCGGTACGTGATCGCCGTTGATCACTTCCACAACGAGGTACACATCTTCGAGCATCTTTACCAACAGGAAGAAAGCCGTATCGAACAGGTGGTGTCTCTGATCCGCAACAAGAACTTCGCCACCTATCGTTTCCAGACAACAGAAGCTGAGGTGAGCAACTTCACCGACGAAGCATTCATGCAGGTGGTGGCGAAAGGCAAAGAACATTGTCGCAGGGGCGACGTTTTCCAGATCGTTTTGTCACGCGAATTCAGCCGCGGATTCAAAGGCGATGAGTTCAATGTGTACCGCACCCTCCGAAGCGTCAATCCCTCTCCCTATCTTTTTTACTTCGATTTTGGCAACTTCAAGATCTTCGGTTCTTCACCTGAAGCGCAAATCGTGGTGAAAGGCGGCGTAGCCAGCATCTACCCGATCGCCGGTACCTTCCGCAGAACAGGCGACGACAAGGCCGACCAGGAAGCGGCACTCGCGCTCATGGAAGACCCCAAGGAGAATGCCGAGCACGTGATGCTGGTAGACCTGGCACGCAATGACCTCAGCCGCAACTGCGATGAGGTGGAGGTGGAAACCTTCAAGGAAATCCAGTACTACAGCCATGTGATCCACATGGTGTCCAAAGTGTCCGGGAAACTGCGGAAGAACACATCACCCTTACGTGTGGTGGCGGAGACCTTTCCTGCCGGAACCCTCTCGGGCGCACCCAAACACATGGCCATGCAACTGATCGACCGCTATGAAAACGGAGGCAGAAGTTTCTACGGTGGATGCCTGGGTTACCTGGGTTTCAACGGCGACTTCAACCATGCCATCATGATCCGGTCTTTCCTGAGCAAGTCAAACCGCCTGTATTACCAGGCAGGCGCCGGCGTGGTGGAAAAGTCGCTGGAGGAAAATGAAAAGAATGAAGTGAACAACAAACTGGCGGCGCTCAACAACGCCCTGGCTAAAGCGGAGGAATTGTAACGTGCGCATCCTGATTTTCGACAACTACGATTCATTTACCTACAACCTCGTGCACATCGTGCAGAAGCTGGGGTACGACAACTACGAGGTGTTCCGCAACGACAAGATCGCGTTGGAAGACATCGCTGCCTATGATAAAATCATCCTTTCACCAGGACCGGGCATTCCCTCCGAAGCGGGTATCCTGCTCGATCTCATCCGAACCTATGCGCCATCCAAAAGTATCCTGGGCGTATGCCTCGGCCACCAGGCCATCGGTGAAGTGTTCGGTGCGCAACTGGTGAACATCCCCGACGTGATGCACGGTGTGGCCACCTCCGCGAATGTGTTGGATGAAGAGGAGATACTGTTCCGGGATGTGCCCCACCCGCTGACCATCGGACGCTACCACAGCTGGATCGTGGGCAAGGAAGGCTTTCCGAATGATGTGCTGCGCATCACGGCTGAAGATGAACAAGGCCACATCATGGGACTCCGGCACCTGCAATATGACGTGAGGGGCGTGCAGTTCCACCCCGAATCCGTGCTCACCGAACACGGCGAACAGATGTTACAAAATTGGTTGACCCACTGATATGAACCAGACCACCGCAAACACTACCACAATGCAGGAAGCGCTTTCCATGAAAGACATCCTGAACCGTTTGTTCGAGTACAAGTCCCTCAGCAAGGATGAGGCTTATGACGTGCTCCGCAACATCGCCAATGCATCTTTCAATACCAGTGAACTGGCGGCTTTCCTTACGGTGTACCTCATGCGCAGCATCACCGTGGAAGAACTGTCGGGCTTTCGCCATGCGCTGCTCGACCTGTGCCTCAATGTAGACCTGTCGGAGTACGACCCCATTGACCTGTGTGGTACCGGCGGCGACGGCAAAAACACGTTTAATATCTCCACGCTCTCATCCTTCGTGGTGGCAGGTGCAGGGTACAAGGTGACCAAGCACGGCAACTATGGCGTGAGTTCCGTGTCTGGTTCTTCCAATGTGCTGGAGCATTTCGGACTGAAGTTTACCAACGAGAAAGACAAACTGCGCACGCAACTGGAGAAGGCCGGCATCTGCTTTTTGCATGCCCCCCTTTTTCACCCCGCGATGAAACAGGTGGGACCGGTGCGGAAAGAGTTGAAGATGAAAACCTTCTTCAACATGCTCGGTCCGATGGTGAACCCCGCATTCCCCCGCAAACAGATTGTGGGTGTGTTCAACCTTGACCTTGCGCGCCTTTACCAATACATGCTGCAGGATACCGATAAGGAGTTCATGATCATCTATGCCCTCGACGGATATGATGAGGTGTCGCTCACCGGCGAATTCAAGGTGATCCGCAGGAAAGGAGAACAGGTGCTGCGCCCGGAAGACCTCGGACTGCATACCTGCAAAGCCGATGAAATTTTTGGCGGAGATACTGTGGAAGAAGCCGCCGCCATTTTTACGCAGATACTGGAAGGAAACGGCAGTCGCGCCCAGAATGAAGTGGTGATCGCCAATTCAGGATTGGCCATTGCATGCAGCAATCCTTCCCTCTCAACCGAAGATGCTGTTGCTGCGGCACGTGAATCGCTCACGTCCGGCAAGGCATTGGAAAGCTTTAAAAAACTGATTGCCCTATGAATATCTTAGAAAAGATTATCGCCTCGAAATTCAAGGAAGTAGAGGAGAGGAAAAGCCTGTTTCCGGTGAAGCTGCTGGAAGGAACGTCGCATTTCACCGCTCCCGTGGTGTCCATGGAAACCTACATCCGGCGCCCCGACCTGTCGGGCATCATCGCCGAGATCAAACGAAAGTCGCCATCAAAGGGTGTGATCAATGCGCACATATCCGTGGAGCAGGTATCCCTGGCTTATATGGCCGCCGGTGCATCTGCGCTTTCTGTTCTTACCGATAAGGAGTACTTCGGCGGCAGCAGCGCCGACCTTACCACCGCACGAAAATTCAATTACTGTCCCATCCTCCGGAAAGATTTCACGGTGGATGAATACCAGATCATCGAAGCGCGTTCCATCGGCGCCGATGCCATCCTGCTCATCGCCGCGGCGCTATCGCCCAAACGTGTGAAGGAGCTGGCTTCGTTCGCCCGGTCGCTCGGACTCGAAGTATTGCTGGAGCTACATGATGAAAGTGAACTCGGACACATCACCGATGAAGTGAACATCGTGGGCATCAACAACCGCAACCTGAAAACCTTCGACGTGTCGGTGCAAACGTCCCTCGACCTGCTTCCGCATCTGCCCAAAGAAAAAACGCTGATCTCCGAAAGTGGACTCAGCGACCCGGCTGCTGTGATGCAGCTGAAAGATGCCGGCTTCAACGGCTTCCTGATCGGAGAAACATTCATGAAAACCGGACGCCCGGGAGCGGCATGCAGTGAATTTATTAAGAGTCTCAAGTCTTCCGCCTACGCCAAAGCTACGGCGGACAAGCAAGTCTAACATCTATTGTCTAATATCTAACATCTAACATGACCCTCCGAATTAAAGTATGCGGCATGCGTGATGCCAACAACATCCGGAAAGTAGCCGAACTCGGAATCTACTTCATGGGATTTATCTTTTACCCGAAGTCGCCCCGCTATGCCGGTGACATACTCGAGCCTTCCGTGGTGCAGTCGCTGCCTTCCTCCATCCGCCGTGTGGGTGTGTTTGTGAATGCGAAACAGGAAGATATTATTCGCACTGCAGACAGTTACCACCTGGATGCCGTGCAGCTGCATGGTACGGAATCACCGGAATTCTGCCGAGCAATGAAACTGCAGGGATTGCTGGTGTTGAAGGCATTCGGTATCGCAGAAGTATTCGACTTCGAGGAACTGGCGGATTACATCACGCACGTGGACTATTTCCTGTTCGATACGGCCAGCGTTTCACACGGTGGATCAGGTAAGAAGTTCACCTGGGACCTGCTGAAAGATTATCACCTGCGCGTGCCCTTCCTGCTGAGTGGCGGAATTGGCCCGGAAGATACGGAAGCCATCCGCTCCGTTTCGCACCATGCCCTGATGGGTGTGGACCTGAACAGCAAGTTCGAAACGGAACCCGGCATGAAGGACGAACAACGACTGGAATCTTTCCTTCAACAATTGAAAAGCACATCCTGATATTTCTATCTATATGTCAAAATACGCTGTTAACGAAAAAGGCTTTTACGGAGAATTCGGTGGCGCCTACATCCCCGAAATGCTCGTGCCCAATGTGGAGGAACTGAGAGAAAGATACCTCGACATCATCCACGGGGAAGAGTTCCAGGCGGAGTTCCTGCAACTCCTCCGCGATTACTGCGGACGGCCTACGCCGTTCTTCTTCGCCAAACGACTTTCGGAGAAGTACGGAAGTCGCGTGTACCTCAAAAGGGAAGACCTCAACCACACCGGTGCACATAAGGTCAACAACACCATCGGGCAAATCCTGCTGGCCCGCCGTTTGGGCAAGCAACGCATCATCGCGGAGACAGGCGCCGGTCAGCACGGTGTAGCCACCGCCACCGTGTGCGCCCTGATGGGAATGGACTGCGTGGTGTACATGGGTGAGGTGGACATGGCCCGCCAGAAGCCCAACGTGGAACGCATGAAGATGCTCGGGGCAACGGTCGTTCCGGCTACCAGCGGCAGCAAAACCCTGAAGGACGCCACCAATGAAGCCATTCGCGACTGGATCAACCACCCGGCCGAAACGCATTACATCATCGGCTCCGTCGTAGGACCTCATCCATACCCTGATATGGTCGCCAGGTTCCAGTCGATCATCAGCGAAGAAATGCGCAACCAGCTTCTCGAGAAAGAAGGCCGTGAATGCCCGGATGCCGTGATCGCCTGTGTAGGTGGCGGCAGCAATGCCATAGGTGCCTTCTATCACTTCCTGGATGATGAAGGTGTCAGGTTGATAGCGGTGGAAGGAGCTGGTGAAGGTGTCGATAGCGGACGGTCGGCAGCCACCAGCGTGCTGGGAAGACCCGGCATCATTCATGGCAGCATGACCCTGTTGATGCAGGATGAATTCGGGCAGATCACCGAACCGCATTGCATATCGGCCGGACTCGACTATCCCGGCATCGGTCCGGTACATGCCTACCTGAACAGCATGGGACGTGTGCACTACGGCAACGTCACCGACGACGAAGCCCTGGCGGCCGGTTACAGACTGGCTCGCATGGAGGGCATCATCCCTGCACTCGAATCTGCCCATGCGCTGGCGTGGCTGGAGAAAGAAAAGTTCGCATCCGACGACATAGTGGTGGTGAACCTGTCGGGGCGTGGCGACAAAGACCTGATGACCTACATCCAGCACCGCGAACGCATCACCGGAGAAAAATAACATCCACATGAACAGAATCGATACACTTTTCAAACAGCGCACCCGTCCCGTTCTCTCGGTATACTTCACCGCCGGGCACCCGGAAGCGCACACATCCGTTGACATCATCCGCAACCTGCAAAACAGCGGCGTGGACATGATAGAGGTGGGCATCCCGTTCAGCGATCCGCTGGCCGACGGTCCGACCATCCAGCGCAGCAGCGAGATCGCGCTGAAGAACGGCATGAACCTGCCGGCGCTTTTCAGCGAACTGAAAGACATCCGCAAAGACGTAACCCTGCCCCTGGTGATGATGGGCTACCTGAACCCCATCCTGCAATACGGCATGGAAAAATTCGCACACGACTGCAAGGCCACCGGCATCGACGGCGTCATCATCCCCGACCTGCCGCTGGATGAATACACCGGCAAATACAAATTCTTGTTCGAAGCCAACGGCCTGCACTTCATCTGCCTGATCACCCCGGAAACCAGCGATGCACGCATCCTGGAGATCGACCGGCAGACGGGGGGCTTCATCTACATGGTGGCGGCCTCCAGCACCACGGGTGCAAAAAGCAACATCACCGGAACGCAGCAGGCTTACTTCGCACGTGTGAACGGGCTGAAGTTGCAGCACCCACGCCTCATCGGCTTCGGCATCTCCAACAAGGAAACCTACGAGGCAGCCACGCAATATGCCGACGGCGTGATCATCGGCAGTGCCTTCATCAAAGCTGTGGAAGGAAAAGGCAAGGAATTGAAAGAAGCGGTGGGGGAATTTGTGAAACAAATTAGAAATTAGAAATGAGGAATTAGAAATGAAGACCCATCGGGTAAAGGCATTTCAAAAGGTAGTATGACCATGAAAAGAAGCCGCCATCCCTAATTCCTAATCCATAATTCATAATTAGCCATGATCATTCAGCTTAAAGAAAACATCACACCGGCTCAGCGGGAAGCGCTAAACGCGAAGATCGCAGAGATCGGGTACAAGCCCACCGAGGTGAAAACCCAGCGCGGCACCTACCTCGTGTGCATCGGTAAAAAGGAATTCGACATCCGCATTGTGGGTGCCATGGCAGGTGTAAAAGACCTCCACCGCGTATCGGACGCTTACAAGCTGGTGTCAAGAAAATGGAAGGTGGAACCCACGGTGATCGACCTCGGCGACGGGGTGAAGATCGGCGGCGGCGACTTCGCCATGATGGCCGGGCCTTGCTCCATCGAAAGCGAAGAGCAGGTGGAGAAGATCGTGCAGCACCTGGTGGCCAACGGCATCCGCATCATGCGGGGAGGGGTGTACAAGCCGCGCAGTTCTCCGTACACCTTCCGGGGCATGGGCATCGAAGGCCTGAAGATGTGGCATGGCATTGCCTCGAAGCACGGCATCAAGATCATCACGGAAGTCATGCAGGTGAGCCAGGTGGAAGACATGTATCCCTACATCGACATCTACCAGGTGGGCGCGCGCAACTCACAAAACTTCAATTTGCTGGATGCCTTGGGTGAGGTGGATAAGCCCGTACTCATCAAGCGCGGCATGTCGGGCACGATCGACGAGTTGCTGCAATCGGCGGAATACATCTTTTCCAATGGCAACGAGCGGCTGCTGCTGTGCGAACGCGGCATCCGTACATTCGAGAACGCCTACCGGAATACATTCGACATCAACGCCATTCCGGTGTTAAAAGAGAAGTCGCACCTACCTGTGATCGCCGACCCGTCGCACGGCGTGGGGGTGAGGGCCTATGTTCCCTCTATCGCTCTTGCGGGCGTGGCGGCCGGCGCCGACGGCGTGATCTATGAAGTACACGAAAAACCCGAAGAAGCAATGAGTGATGGCCAGCAAACGCTGAACTTCTCCGAATCGGAAAAGCTGATAGGGGCGATGCGGAAGATGGAGGGGTTAGTTTGTGGTTTGTAGTTTGTGGTTGGGCAGTGGGAAATGAATTGTTCCCTGCATTAATTTGAAATCGCTATGGACAAACTTTGGCAAGGTATCATCATTGGTATTGCTGGTGGTTTTTTTGCAAGCCAGGCCACAGGTCTGACCAAGTGGACGAGGGATAAATTGATTGAATGGAGCGATAAACGGCGGATATATGAGTGGCTGAAAAAGAACTCTTCCGATAAAGCCGGACATAAGTTCCGATCAACAAGGGCAATTTCCAGTGGGTGCAACTTGACCCAAGACCGGGTCAGATACATTTGTAGCATCCACAAGAAAATTTACCTGTCAACAGGAATAAATGAAGACTTATGGAGTGTTATTGATGGGGATGAAAAAAGTGTTTATGATGATCGTGGTGTGTTAGAATTATAGAATCTAAAGCGTGGAGGGAAGGCATTTCAAGTTTCTACCAACTCATTACCCATCTCAAATTTCCCGGATGCTGATTAACCACCCGCCTTCGCTCCGCTATGGGCGGGCAACCACAAACCAGAAACCACAAACTTTTTATCCCAACAACTCCACCTGAAAAATGATCCTTGCATTCAATGCTTTGAACACTTTGAGAATGGTTTCGAAGCGCACATCGGTGAGGCTGTTTTCGAGTTTTGAGATCTGGGCTTTTTGCACGCCGATGAGATCGCCCAGTTGCTGTTGGGTGAGGTGGCGTTCTTTGCGCGCTTTCTTGATGGCCTCTCCCAGGAGATCCACCCGCAGTTCGTTTTCGAAGGCTTCGCGTTCTATGCTGCCTTTCTTGCCGATGTGCTGATCGGTGAGTTCATCCAGTGTATAGGTTTTGAGTATGTTCTTTTTCATGATGGATGGACTTTGGATTGAAAATAGACCTGCATGCTGTTTCTTGTTTTTATCAGATCCTGTTCAGGTGTTTTACCGGTTTTCTTTATCAACCCGTGCGTGGCAACGACCAGCGTTTCCCTTTTTTTGGTTTTATCCCAAAAGGCAAAAAGCCGGTAGTGGGTTTTGCCAAAGAGGGTTCTGAATTCCCAGACATCCGGCGTGAGCTTTTTAAAGAGCACCTCGTCCCGGGTCACCTGGGCTTTGCGGATGTTGTAAATAATTTTCTTTCGGGTTTTCGGTGGAAGTTTTTCAAGGAACATGGCGGCTTCTTCCATAAAAACCACCTGAAACTTGGGTTGCAAGTCGGGCTTCATGACAAAAATATAAGTTTCCTTAAGAGGAAACAAGTGGTTGTGTTTTTTTATTTAGCCCTCAGGTGTGAAGGTAGGTGCAATCTTCAAACGCAATGAGCGAACGTAATGCACTTTCTTGCAGAGGTGAGAAAATGTGGCCATGTGGTAATTTGAAAATTTGAAAATGAAAGTAACCGTATCAATGCATACGTCAGTTTTCCAAAGTGCTTACCTTGCGAGGAGGATCGGATGATAGATGTTAGATGTTAGACATTAGACGTTAGATGGCCGCTAGTAAATGGCTGCATACAACCACCTGCTTTCATGATGTTACGAACGGGCAAGCAAACCACCCGCCTTCGCTCCGCTACGGACGGGCAAGCAAACTAGAAACTAGAAACCACAAACCACAAACTTTCTTCATGAAAACCATGACCTGCAAACAGCTCGGCGGTGCCTGCGACCTCGCCTTCCAGGCCGAGACCTTCGAAGAGATCGCGGCACTCAGCAAGCAACACGGAATGGAAATGTTCCAAAAGGGGGACGCAGCCCACATGCTTGCCATGAAAGAAATGCAATCCCTCATGCATTCGCCGGAAGCCATGAACAAATGGATGGCAGAGAAGAAGGCGGCGTTTGATGCGTTACCGGAAGAGTAACCGGCTTCGAAGGAGTGAGCGTTTTGGTATTGTGAACATCACCACGGATTCCCAAACGCAGGATCGGTGATGAACGCCGAATCCGTGAGGGTTTTGAGAAAGGCCAGCACCTGGGCTTTATCTTCAGCGGTGAAATGTACACCGTGCCGGTAGGCGTATTGCATTTTGCTGTCGATGTTGTAGCTGGCATGTACCCCTTCACTGTAAAAATCAATCACTTCTTCCAATGTCTGGAATCGCCCGTCGTGCATGTAAGGTGCGGTGAGTGCAATGTTGCGGAGGGATGGGATCCTGAACAACCCGGTGTCTTTTGCCAGGTTTGAAACACCACCTCTACCCGGATCAGTAAATTGTTCAGGACGGGTGAATGCATCCAGTCCGTTGTTGCTGAATTGACCGGTTGTACCCAAAGCCTGTGCATCGGTCGGGTGGCAATGCAGGCAATCCCCTTTCGATTGATCATTCACGATGCGAAAACCTTCGGATTCTTCCGGTGTGAAGTAAGCTTTTCGGGCCAACACGCTGTCGTACCTGGACCGGTTTGAAATCAGTACACGTTCGAATTGTGCGATGGCTTTGGCCACCAGGTTGCTGTCGATTTGCACCGACCCAAATACGGACCTGAATCTTGCCCGGTAGAATGTATTTCCTGCAATACGCTGCACGGCCGTTTCCCAGTCGAGGTCCATCTCATCATGTGCACGTACCGGCTGAAATACCTGCGATTCCAGATCGGCCGCCCTGCCGTCCCAAAAGAATGCCGGATACCAGGCCAGGTTGAAAAGCGGCATGGTGTTCCTTTTCATCGGTGTTTGTCGGATACCTGTACTGAATTTTTTGGGGGCATCTGAAAAAGCCGCTTCTTGCCGGTGACAATGGGCGCATGAAAGGGAAGAGTCGACACTCAGAATCGGGTCGTAAAACAGATGTCGCCCCAGATCCACACCCTCAATGGTAGGCGGATTGTTTGTAACAGGTAATGGTGGAAAGTAACGGAGCTCCGGCAACGTGTAGGGCGTGGCCGGCTTCTCCACGCGGAAACCGGCCAATGCCACAACAAGAAAAAGGCATATAAGAATAACAGAAGGATAGCTGCTGATGTGGATGTGCTTATTCATGTTGAAGCACAACCTTGTATAGCTCTGTTTTTTTGTTGGTACGTACTTTCAGGAAGTAGACCCCATTGGGATGTGAGTTGATGTCGACATAAAATTTGATGGGTGCAGGCCCCCAGGTTTGTACCACCTGGCCATTCAGGCTGATCAGTTCTATTTGCTCAATGATGTGGAACTCGTCCAGTTTTTCCACATCAATGAAAATTCTTCCGGTGGTGGGACTGGGGGAGATGCGCATGTATTGTTCCGGTTTCTTCTCATTCACGGTATGAAATAAGGTAATGCTGGATATCAGGTTGTCAATCATCCAGCCTTCCCGGTTCTGCTCAATGGAGTCGGAGGTAAATGTGAAGCGGACCTTCAGAGAGTCTGTTTGCTGCGTCATCCAAGAGGTTTCGAAGCATAGCCAGATATTCCGCCAGGTGGTATCGGTCCCGGAAAAGACATATTCACCTCCGGGTAAAGTATCCTTGTTTTCCTTTTGGAATCCGTAAAAGTTATACACGTAGGGGTTGTCAAAAGCATTTTGCCACGTGATTCCGCTGTCGACCGAGAACTCAAGAATCCCTCCATCAAACCCTTGGTCCATATCCAGTTTCTGCATCCACTGAAGCGCAAGTACCGAGTTGCCTAAAAAGGTAGTCGGCGGCAGGGTGTACATAAAACTTGAATGGTTGTTGGTCGGATAGGGATGGATGGTGTCCGTCATGATGGCGTTGGGCACGGTGGAGGGCTTGTTAAAAATCGTTTTCTGAGGAGGTCCTATCTGCCATATGTTGGATGCGGAGGTATCCATTACTATGATGATGGAATTGGTGGCGGATGTGTCCGCTCCGTCAAAATATTGGGTGAGAACATAACCCTGGCCGAAAAGGCAAAAGGGTGCAACAAGGCACACCAGAAATGTAGAGATGAATTTCATGTGTATAAGGTTTTACAGAGGGGCGTCAACTTGTAAGTGGCACCACTTGACCTGATGCCGAATAATCATCGCCAATATATCATATATATTATACAAAGTAAAGAGGCGTGTGTGGAATTTGATAATTTGAAAATGTGTCAATTTGAAAATGAAAGCATCCCGTTGAATGCTCCATCTCAATGCCGCAATTCCTACCTTGCGACTAAAGACTTGGGACTGGCGACTTAGGACCTTAGCTTCATGGCTTCCGCGATGGCACGTTCATGATCGTGGCTGCTGTTTTCCAGCGCTGCGATGATGCTTTGTCGCTCACCTTCCTTTTTGTTCTGGCTGAGTTTGTTCTTCGCCTGAATTTCAGTCACCGTGATCCGGAACGCCACAATTCCATTCAGCATTTTTCTTTTGTAATCATCGGGCAATCGGTCCCATTGTGCTTTGTACCCCGGATCGGTCTCCATGATCATCGCTTCCAGGTCGGTTGTTGATTCGCTGGCATCTGTCAGGAGTGCTGCCTGACCGTATGCGTGTACGGATATATAATTCCAGGTAGGTACGTTCATCTCGCGTTCGTAATGTTTGGGTGAGATGTACGCGTGCGGTTCGGTGAAGATCACCAGCACAGGGTTGTTCTTCAATTGCATCCATTGCGGGTTCGCCTTTGAAAGGTGTGATGAGAGCACAAGGTCATCCCCGTTCTCCTTGATTGTGAACGGCACATGGGTGGCACTTGGCATGTTGTTGTCAACCGTCACCAGGGTGGCGAAGTTGTGTGCGCGCATGAATTGGAGCACTTCTTCCCTGTCGGTGTTCAGGTAGTGTTTCGGGATATACATATTGAGCGGGATTGTTTGTGCCAGCGACACTGCAGACAGGTTATTGCAAGCGCTGTTTCTCCGCCTCCACCAGTTTCCCAATTTCCTTGTTGAAGTTCTTCTTGTTGATGCCGGTCAGCTTTTCCAAACTTGCCAGGTATGCAGTTTGGTCTTGCTTCATGGGCGTGCTGCGCAGCAACTCCATCACGGCTTGAAAGCCTTTTTCCTTTTCCAGCTTTTGAACGATGAGCGCATTGATGACATAGGTGGTGATCAGTTTCTCCTTTGCATTCGCGCTGAAATTATCCATGGCTTCATATTGCTCAAACCAGTTCACGTTTTTTTTGCCTGCCACTTCTTTATAGAAAAGTTGGTAGATGTCCACCCACGAAATGCCCCAGCTGCCGCCGTAAAGGTAAGCGCATCCTTCATCCACCGGGCGGTTCACCTGGGCGAACGGCATTTTCCGGTACAGGCAACCGTGCCATGTGTCGTGCAGGTCGAAAGCGCCAAAACGGTTGCCGAATTCAGACGTGATCATGGCCATGGTGTTGCCGTCGCCTGAGGTCAGGCTGATGGATGGCATGCCGGCGTAATCACGCTTGTACGATACGCCCATTACGCGCAGTGCTTCGGCAGCGTTATTGCAGCAATAGATGTGAATATTGCTCGTCGCCATATCCAGCTTCCTGTTGTATGCATCCAGGTATTGATCGTAATCCTTTGCCAGGGTGGTGTCCAGATGTTCCTTGTACCGCCATACCACATGCGGTGTGTGGAATGTTTTCCAGTGACCGGTAAAGATTGAAACAGGGGAACTGAATGTAAAGTGCCGGTCGTTGCCGGTGTGTGCCTGCAATTCGAACAGGGCACGCAACTCGCCCTTGCTATCCGCAGCGCCCATATAAGCCAATTGAACCAGGAAAGAATGCTCATCTTCTGGGGTCACGTTCAGCAGCACGGGTTTGTAAAATTGGTCGTCCTGATGCGCTTCACTTGCGCCGATACCTTTGATCTCGTCGATCAGGTCTAAGGTTTCTGCTTTCCCCTCCGCGGCAATCCTGGGGTTGTCCGGCTGGTCTTTTGCGATATGGTCCAGGAAATCCGACAAGTCGTGCATGAGGTTACGGGCAATGACACTGTCATCCGGTAATTTTAAACCCGGTTGTAAGGAAATGGATGACTGGCCCAGGGCGGAACAGCTCCAGGCGGCAAACAGACAAAGAAGGATCCGGCGCATGTATGAGAATTTGGTTTGTACGAAGTTAATGAAGCTCCGGAGATGGGAACTGTTAAATATATGTACACAATGATTGCCGGGATGAAAGGTAGAAATGACTTATTGAACGAAGGGGTTGATTTTGAGGTCCATCGCCTAAGATGGTGGTAATGTTAAGGTGGTTACGCCTGATATTTTGCCACGAACCTTGGTGCCTTTGCGCCTTGGTAGCATTGTTTATATCCGAGGAAGGATTTGTTACTTATTGGTTGTGGGGAGCCATTGACGGCGCTGCGCACTCACACGCCCATCGGGAGCATGCGCATCAATTCACCACAAATTGTTGCCTGCTCAACACGCCTTCGTCGGAATCCAGTTGAATGAAGTAAATCCCCTTTTGATACCCGTGTGCATTCAGGTCGATCCGGATTTCGCCTGAGGACTTCACTGAGAAAGAATTCAGTGCGTATGAATCTATCGCCTGTCCGAGGGCATTGTAAACGGTCAGCCTCACATGGTGTTGCTGCAGGTTGGAATACCGGATGAACAGATTGGATACGGCGGGATTCGGGTAAACATTGAGTTGGGGCGCGTCCGTATCTCCAGGGTTCTGAACAGATGTTGTAATTCCGTCATAATTCACCTGTACGTAATTGCTGTACGCTTCATTCCCATTGAAATCGGTTTGCCGGAGTCGATAATAACTGATGCCTGTCAACGGTTGAGGGTCCTGCTCGTGGTATTTCAATTTCTTGTTGCTGTTACCTGCGCCATCCACCTGCGCGATCTCTTCGATGTGTTTGAAATCCGTTGTTCTCAGCACTGTATAGAAGTCACAGTCGGTTTCCGTTGACGTGATCCACGACAGGTTCACCACATCCTCTTCGAGTTCGGCCTTGAATGTTTCCAGGTTTTCAATGGCGGTGTTGCGGGAAAAAATGAGCGAGAACTCCGTATCTGTGAATGTGGTGTCTCCGGTAAATTCATAGGTTGATTTTTTGCGGATATCCTGTTCCTTTCCCGTAATGTGATCCACCAGTGTCACGGTGATCTCGGGTTCGAGGGTTGACAATTGTGAGAAGGTTAAGGTGTATTTTGCTCCGTGCTCCACCATCACATCCATGGGGATCGTGGTTTCACCTTGCAACTCGGGCTGCGTGTTGATGGAGTATATTTCATTCGCCTGGTCGATGGTGCACAGGTTGGGCACGTCCGGTGTGGTGCTGATGAGTTTGTGCGCATCCAGTTCACTGTCGAAATTCGCACTGGCATCCTGACTGAACCGGACCGTTGTCTGATCCTGAAAACCAAGTCCGTCGATCCTTACTTCCACCATGTTGTCGTATTCTGAAACCACTCGGTAAAAGGTCACGTCGTTGTCGACCTTCACGCTTTCCTTCATGGACAAGCCGGGTGAAGAGCCGTTGGTTTGTACCCAGAAGGCCTGACAGGAAGGAATGTACCTCGAGCCTCCGTTGGTGCCGACGCCTCCCACATAACTTGCATACTGCTGGATGTCGTCCCTGAAAACGTAAATGGCATTGTTCACACTTGCATTGTAGTTCATGTTGGCGGCGTCCCAATCAATGGTGGAAGGGTAGGGGTTGGCCACCAGGTTCCACCCGTTGTCGGTAGGTCCGCCCGAATTGTCATAGGTAAGCGGGATGTTCACATCACCGGTAACAGCGGGTCCGGTGACGTCCAGGGTAACCGGCATGTCGCGGTCATACATCCACAAGGTATAACCTTTGTCGTTGCTGAGCCCGTCGGACACATCGCTCATGGCCACCCAGCCTTCGTTGATGTCACCCGTTCCGGCATAATCTTCATCGTACCAGTACATGTTGGTCCAGTAATCTTCCCATTCGTTTCCTGTTCCGGCAATCCCGGTCAGGGTCACGTCATCGTTCAGTTGTACCAGTGTTGCTCCGCTGACAGGGAATGATACGTTCCGGTAACCTGCGTTACCTGTAATATATCGTTGAACCGTAATGTCGCCGGTGACATCAGCGCCTGATTTGATCTCGCCGATGCTGGCGGTTCCGCTGACGTTTGATATCAAAGTGAAATCATCTCCGGTGGTGAAAGTACCGGCTTCCGTGTGCAGTGTACCGATCAGGTTGTGTTCTCCTGAAAGGATGGTTACTCCGCTGGCATTGTCGATGGTCAGGTCGTTGTAGGTAAGTCCGCCCGTAATGGTTTGCGCTGTGCTGCCGTTGAAATACATCAATCCGTTGTTGTGGTTGAATCCTCCCGTGATGATCCAGTTTCCTGTAATACCGAGGGTATCTCCCACCTGGGAGGTGAGTGTTCCGGATACGGTCACATCGTGGAAGGTGCTGGAAGAAGTGCCGCTGATCGTTGTGGTACCGCTGAAGGTGGTGAGGGATGTGCCGGCGCTGAAAGTGCTGTTGTTGGTCCAGTTTCCTGCAACATCCAGGTTAAAATCATTTGTGGCGAAGGGGGCATTGATGGTTACGTTGCCGTTGATGTCCGCGTTGGCTTCCAGTCCTTTCGTGCCCGATCCGGACAGGGTCAGATGGTGATAGCCGGTAGTGGCGGCTTTCACGGTTTGGTTGGCGCTGCCGGTATAAGCAACCGTGTTGTTGGCGGCGCTGGCATCGAAAGAGGCGTTTGTAAGCAACAGGTTGCCTCCGACCGACAGGTAGGAGTTGGCCTTGTTCAGCCATACGGGCGTTCCTGTGATGCGGTCGATGTTTTTGTCTACCGCAATGCTTCCGTTATTGGTAACGGTGATGCCATCGTACAGTCGGAGTTTGGCGTCATCCACGGTCAGGTTTGCACCGGAAGGAATGGTTTTGTTACCGGTTGTCATTCTGATCTGGTTGAGATCGAAGATGTCTCCGATGCCTCCGAACTCGGTATCGGTTCCGCCAAGAATGATGTAAGGGCTTGTGGTGCCGTCTCCGTAAAGTTCGCCGTTCACCGTCAGGTCGCCATTGACAGTCAGTACATATGAACCGATATCAAGTGTACCGGTGGCATGGATGATCAGGTTGCCCACGGTGGTGTTTCCAACGAGCGTGACCACATCACCGCTGTCGATGATTACGTTGTCGGTAGGGCCGGGTGTGCAGGTACCGCAATCCCAGGTGGATGTCTGATTCCAGTCGCCCGTAGTGATGCTTTTGATGTTGCCATATACTGTTACGGGAAGATCATACGCTGTTCCTGCTCCGCAACCGGAACCGGGTGTTACCTGGACATTGCCGGAAGTGGCAGCGCCCCAGTCCACCGTAACCGCATCGGTTCCCTGGCCTGATGTAAGCGTACCACCGGAGATGATCCAGTTATAGGTGTATCCGTTTCGGGCAGTCAGGGAGTAATTCACACCGCTTTCATATTCGAGTACGTTGATGTCGCCTGTGACGGTATCCATCGGCAGGGTATGAATGGCTACATCCAGTGAAACGGTGTCGCCCTGGCAACCGTTATCTTCCACCACCTGTACCTGCGCATCGGCCATGGCTGTGCTACCCCAGTTCACTGTGATCACGGTATCGTTGGGTCCGGGTGCCGGTGATGCGGTGCCTCCGGTGATGATCCATGTGTAGGTGGAGGAAGTGGGCGCGGGTACCGAATAGGTGATACCTGATTCGTTGGCGCAAACCGAGTCTCTTCCTTCGATGGGGGCTGTTTGGGGTTTGTCACACAGCGAGATGTCATCAATGGTCATGTCGCTGTCGAAGTTGCTTCCGGTAATTCCGCGGAATTGGATGGATACACAGGGAAGGCCGGCATAATCAGACAGATCCACGTTCGCGTATTGCCAATCTGTTCCGTCTGCGGATTGCTGCCCGGTTTTGGTCCACACGGCCATGTCGGTATTCACATCCACGTTGAGCGTTCCCATGTTGGCACCGTACATATGGTAGGCAAAATGCAGTTCCGGATGTGTGGCGGCGCTAAGGTCGAAGGTTTGTTCGAAGATGGCCACTTTGGTGGGGAAGTTCGGAGTGGAAGCTTCGGTGTACACATACCAGGTGCCGTCAATGGCTGCATCCGGACCGGTACCAGTGGAAGGTGTGCCTGCATCATCCCGGGTCCAGTCCATGTCGTCTCCACTGGCATTGGTCCAGTCACCCAGGCCTGATTCGAAACTTTCCGCGTAGGGAGGCGCATTGCCTCCGGCCGATGTTACGACAAGTGAAACGGTATCGGAATAATAGGTGCAGCTTTTGGTGACGGCGGCACGATAGTAATATGTGGATCCTGCGGCCGGATCCACCACATCGTGGCTGTCGGACGTTGCCCCGGAGATATCGGAGAAGTTGATGTTGTCTGTGGATTCCTGCCATTGCAGCGTGGCGCTTCCGTCGTAACCGGTCAGCGACAGGCTGGCGGTTCCGGTGCCGCAAATGACGTTTACTGAAAGTGAAGCGTCGCCGGTTTCCACCCGGTCGCAAAGGTTCACTTCATCAATGGCGATGTCGCTGGCGAAGCCGTTTCCCGTAATGCCCCGGAACCTCACCGTTACACATGACTCACCGGCATAGTCTTCCAGGTCCACGGTGGCCAGCACCCATGGGTCTGTTTCGCTGGTCTGCTGTTGCCCGGTGATACTCCATACGGCCTGATCGGCATTCACATCTACATTCAGTGTGCCAATATTGGTGCCGTACATATGGTAGTAAAACTTCAGTTCCGGGTGGGTGGTGGCTGAGAAGTCGAATACCTGTTCCAGGATGGCGGTCTTGTCGGGATTATTCGGGTTGGAAGCTTCGGTGAACATATACCAGGTAGAGCTGTTGGCGCCGGTGGAGGGGCCTGTGCCGGTGGATGGCGTACCTGCATTGTCGCGTGTCCAGTCCATGTCGTCCCCGGTCGCATCGATCCAATCACCCACGCCGGTCTCAAAATCTTCGGTATAGGGAGGAGCATTTCCACCGGCTGCCGCTACAGACACAGCCACGGTATCTGAGTACCCTGTACAACCGTATGTGATTTGCGCCCGGTAATAATAATTGTTACCGGTAGAAAGTCCCGTCATGGTTTCATTGTCGGAAGTCTTTCCGATCACATCTGAAAAGTTGATGTTGTCGGTGGATTGTTGCCATTGAATGGTGGCGCCAGGGGTATAACCGCTGACAGATACATCCACGCTACCTCCGCCGCAAAGGGAACCGGTGGAAATGGAAGCGGTTCCCCCCACAATGCGTTCGCAGAGATTGATGTTGTCGATGCTGATGTCACTTGCAAAGCCGCTTCCAGTGATGCCCCGAAGGGTAATCGCCACACATGAAAGGCCGGCATACGCACTCAGGTCAATGGAGGCTTCTCCCCAGGGGTCGGCGCCACTGGCCTGTTGTTGACCGGAAACACTCCATACATCCTGATCCGCATTGGCATCCAGGTGAAGACTCCCGATGTTCGCGCCGTACATATGGTAATAAAATGTCATTTCGGGGTGGGTATTGCCGCTAAAATCAAAAGTTTGCTGAAAGAGTGCCACCTTGTCGGGATTGTTCGGGTTGGATGCTTCCGTGAACAGGTACCAGCTGCCATCCGCAGCGGCATCCGGACCTGTATTGTTGGAGGGAGTGGTGGTGTTGGTTCGCGTCCAGTCCATGTCATCGGAAGCACTGTTGGTCCAGTCGCCGATACCGGATTCAAAACTTTCGGAATAGGGAAGACTGTTGGAAGCGCCGTTTGTAACGGTGACGGAAACGGTATCCGAATATTGAGAACAACCGTCTGTTACCAGCGCCCGGTAAAAGTAACTGCTGCCGGTTGCCAATGACGAGATGGTTTCATGATCGGAGGTTGCACCTGATACGGTACTGAAATTAATGTTGTCGGTGGATTCCTCCCACTGTATGGTGGCTCCGCCGGTGTATCCGTTCAGGTCCAGGTCCACATCCCCGGACGCGCAAAGGGATGCGTCGGAAATGGAGGCATCACCGGGATTCAGTGTTGAGCACAGATCCCAGCATGTGATGTCATCAAGGGCGATATCGCTGTCATAGTTGCTTCCGGTCACCCCCCTGAACCGCACGATCACGCTGCTGAGGTTGCCATACGCCGATAAGTCCACCTGAACGAAAATCCATTCATCCGTACCGGCGGTTTGTTGTTGCCCGGTGACCGACCAGGTTCCATTGTTCCAGCTTCCGTCATTGACATCCAGATACAGTGAACCCATACTGGCGCCATACATGTGAATATAGAATCCCAGCTGGGGCTCATTCACATTGGTGAAATCAAAAGTCGCCTGAAGGTAGGTGGTTTTGGAGGGGAAGTTCGGATTTGAAGCTTCTGTGAATACATAGTAGCTGCCTTCCACCCTTGTTTCTGGGCCAGTTCCGTTGGAAGGCGTGTTGGCATTGGTTCTTGTCCAGTTGAAATCGTCTCCCCCCGGATTGGTCCAGGAACCCCATCCGCTCTCAAAGCCTTCTTCGTAAGGGAAACTGCTTATTTGCGCGAAACTTTGGGTTGTAAAGAGGGTCAGGAAGGCTATAAGTAGTAAAATTCGCTTTTCCGGACGAACCCAATCTGAGATGTTAACATTCCATTTATACACGATTCTCACACTTTTTGTCACACTCGGGGGTGATTTGTTATACTGAAAAACGTACGTAGGGTTCGTTAGCGCCATTTCTTAATGATAAAGCGTAGGTATTTATCGTTGAGTGGTTGTTTTTTCTCGTTGGGTGGAAGGGGGATCGGGTGATGTCAACCGCTTTCTTGTTGGAAGCCGCCGGATTCTGGTTGATGGTTGAAATGCGGTTCGTTTTGGGCCACTTTCGAATGAACTTGTAAAAAATAAAATGCAATGAAGCGAATTATCACCCTGTTTCTGGTCCTGTGTCACGGGACGATCTTTGCCACCAACATAGGTGGCGTCATCAATCAATATCAACCGGTTACCGCGGTCGGGTATGGCTGCCCGGCAACCATTACCGTTTCAGATGCAAGTGCATTCGGTGTAGGAGACCTGGCGCTGATCATTCAGATGAAAGGTGCCAGTATCAGCACGGTGAACAACATCAGCTTCGGCGCGGTCACCAATTTGAACAATGCCGGAAAAAATGAATACGTGCGCATCATTCAGAAAACCGGTAATACGCTATACGTTGAGGCGCCTTTGCTGAATTCATATACCATCAGCGGCAAGGTACAGTTGGTGCGTGTTCCGGAATACACCTCGGTCAAGATAACAAATACGTTAACAGCACAGCCATGGAACGGAAGTACCGGAGGTGTGCTGGCATTTGTATCTGCCGGAAGCATCGTTCAGAATGCCCATATTGATGTCAGCGGCCTGGGCTTTCGCGGAGGAAGTCGCAGTTCAAATGGCGTTACAGGTACCAATGTGATCCGCTCCACTTCCGTTCAGAAACTGGGTCAGATGGGTGAAGGCATTTCCAATGTACAATGGTGGGGAAGAGGTGCTCCCGCCAATGGCGGTGGCGGCAGCTGCGGTGCCAATTCAGGCGGCGGTGGCGGTGCCAATTACGGTGCCGGAGGTAACGGCGGATATACAACCATGCTGGAGGACTGGGGCGGTTTGTCTTCACATGCCCTGGGTAGCTATTATGGCAGCAGCTCGTTGTATCGCCTGTTCCTGGGCGGCGGTGGTGGTGGCGGCCAACAAAACAATAGCTATGGTACCGACGGCGGCAACGGAGGTGGTATCATCCTGATCAAAGGAGCCTCCTTCAAGAATACCAATTCCGCATACGCGGTCCGGGCCAATGGGGAAAATGCGGCGAATGCAACCCACTCCGGTAATATCAGTGACGGTGCCGGCGGCGGCGGGGCGGGGGGCTGTGTGTCGGTGACCGTAGATCACCTGTATTCAATCCATGTGGAAGCAAACGGTGGCAAGGGTGGCGATGCAGGAGAATATACCAACGATACATCTCACGGACCCGGTGGCGGAGGCGGTGCTGGTACGTACTGCCTGAACTTCGGATCCTATGATTCTTATTCCACCACCTCCAACGGCGGCGGATCGGGCCTCTCCTATTTTACAGGTGCAAACGGCACCCCGGTGGGAACAGGTTACTATGCTTCAAACGGAGCCGGTGGCGCTAACATGGCCTATTGCGGCGCAAGGCAGGCAGATACTCCGGCCGATGTTGTGGTTGCATGCGGAGACCAGACGCTGGTCTGCGAAGCAGGATGTGCCCAGCTTTGTGTGACCAACCCGCAAACCACCGGTACCTATTCATGGTCGCCCACGACCGGCTTGAACAATCCGAACATCAGCAATCCGACCGCGTGTATTTCAACCACCACGACTTATACGGTGACATATACCAATGCGAATGGATGTGTTTCCACCGACCAGGTGACCGTTAGCATGCCCGATAAAACCCTGATCATTACAGGAGATTCTCATCTGTGTGGTGGCCGGTATTCCGCTACCTTGTGCGTGGAAGAAAGCACGGCCAGCTGGTACAAAGACGGCCAACCATATACACCTCCGGGCGGATTCGCTAACCCGCAATGCATCACCGTTACCGAGCCCGGTACCTACTATGCCATCACCGGTTTGAATGTGTTCCCGCCGAACATTAAGAAATACT
This sequence comes from Flavobacteriales bacterium, assembly GCA_020635855.1. Lineage (NCBI taxonomy): Bacteria > Pseudomonadati > Bacteroidota > Flavobacteriia > Flavobacteriales > Flavobacteriales bacterium. The sequence continues at coordinate 891,527 of JACJYZ010000003.1, forward strand.
GCGCCTTTGCTGCTGATGACGATTG